>NZ_DAOKYH010000034.1:0-15170 GCF_035323175.1 Dysgonomonas sp.
AACCAAATGCATTTAGTGAATTATTTGTACTTAAAGCGTCACTTGTGGGAGAAAATATATAAACAACTTATAAAGGAACTAATTTCCCGAATATATTTTGTTATACATTTCTGATTATTAATTACATAATTCACAGCTTAACAAGCTATACCTATTTTTCAATTGTGTTCTTTATTCGAAAGACTGACATTAATGGGTATTCCTCGATGTTCATGATAAAGATCAAATCTTATTGATGTCAACTCCTACAAGATTATTCAATTTAGCCGGAATAACTCATTAAATATCTGAATTTTAAATTATTTGAAACAATAAGGCTTAATTAATTGTTTATAATAGTATAGTGTTCTTTTCTTCATTCTATATATCTACACCACTTTTCGCAGAATCTGATGTTTTTATAAGCCAATCATAAAATGAGATTGGAATAAGAAGTTCAGTTACTCTCTTTTATCAAAAAACAAATAAATATTACCATTATGAAAATATACATTAGACATATGGTAAGTCAACGATGCAAAATAGTGGTAATACAAGAGTTAAAGAAATTGGAACTCAATTATATTACCGTTGACTTAGGGATTGTTAATCTTTCCACACATCCAACACATGAACAAAATATCCAGCTCAAACTAGCCATGGCTAAAAGCGGATTAGAACTGATAGAAAACAGGAAGGATATAGTGATCGAGCAGATAAAAATAGCAGTCATAGAATCAATATATTATTCAGAAAATAAATTAAAGATTCCCTTTTCAACCTATCTAAGTAATAAATTAAACCTGAACTACACTTATTTATCTAATACATTTACAGAGTCGCAAGGCTTTACAATTGCGCATTTCATCATTATGCATAAAATTGAACATGTTAAAGAACTCATTCAATACAATGAATTAACTTTTTCGGAAATTGCTTTCAAAATGCATTACAGTAGTATTGGCCATTTATCAAACCAGTTTAAGAAAATAACAGGTACTACTTTATCATTTTATAAGATGCATGGTCAAAAAAGAGAAACCAATATTGAAAACCTGTTAATTCTATAATATTCAATTATAAACACATAAAGCAATAGGGGTATACCGCAAAATAGATAGCACTTCTAATGTTTTAAAAAAAAATATTATTTAATTTTCAAATCATCTAATCCTTTTCTGTTTTTTTCTGCTCGTTTATTAGCCTTTTCCGCTCGCTTTTCTTTCAAGTTTTTTTGAGGAGTTTTTTTATCCGCCCGGTCTTTTCCTTTATCTTCTTTTGACATAACTATTAAAATATTAATTATATCCAAAGATGAGAATTATTAAATCCAATATTATTACATAAAAAGTAAAATGAGTTACATATTTTACATATTTAGTGAATGACAATTATATTCTAATATCGATAATCTGTAAAACATGTAATTAATAAACGATTAGTTGTAATATATCTGGGGTATAAGAGAACTACCTTTATGAACTAACACCTAATGTGTTAGACAAATTCATATGTCAATAAAAACAGTAAATCCAGCAACAAATGAAAAGCTGAAATCATTTGATGAAATGTCGAAAGATGAAATAGAGACTGTTATCAACCAGTCAGATATTACTTATCAGAGTTGGCGAAAAACAACTTATAAACAACGTTCGGAACTATTGCATAAAGTAGCACAAATATTACGAATAAGAAAAGAAAACCTTGCTGAACTAATCACTACCGAAATGGGGAAACTGATTGGTGAAAGTAAAGCAGAAATAGAACTTAGTGCGGATATCTTTGATTATTATGCTGAAAATGCTGAAAAATTTCTTGCGAATAAGATTTTAAGACCTAAATATGGAGAAGCATTAATACGCTACAGTCCGATAGGAGTTTTACTGGGGGTACAACCTTGGAATTTTCCATTTTATCAGGTTGCACGTTTTGCTGCCCCCAACATTATGATAGGGAATACTATTCTTTTAAAACATGCTTCTAACGTTCCTCAGTGTGGAATAGCATTGAGCGAAATATTTAAAGAAGCAGGTGCTCCACATGGATTGTATATAAACTTATTGATACCTGGCAACAAGATATCAAGGCTTCTTGCCGATGAGAGAATTAAGGGTGCTTCTCTGACTGGCAGTGAGCAGGCCGGAGCCAGTTTAGCAGAAGCTGCAGGAAAAAATATTAAAAAATCAGTCTTAGAACTTGGAGGTAGCGACCCATTTATAGTATTAGATGATGCCAATATCGATAAAACCATTTACTGGGCAGTAATAGCCCGAATGAATAATACAGGACAGTGTTGTGTTGCTGCAAAACGTTTTATTATAATGGAGTCTGTCTATTTTGAATTTCTCAATAAGTTTAAAGCGGCTTTACTGGCCCTAAAAGTGGGGGACCCGATGGATAATGAAACGGAACTTGGGCCATTAGTAAGTGAAGAAGCTTTGACTAACTTATTAGATCAGATAAACAGATCGGTTAAAGCCGGAGCCAGAATAGAATTGGGTGGACGGCGGATAGATCGTTCCGGAGCTTATATGGAAGCAACCATTCTTTCCGATATAAATAAGAATAATCCTGTCTATTCTCAAGAGCTATTTGGTCCTGTTGCATTATTATTTAAAGTAAGAACTGTAGAGGAAGCAATTAGTCTGGCAAATGACACTAGCTATGGGCTAGGTGCGTCAATTTTCACAAGTGATATAAGACAAGGGAAACTAATAGCTGATCAAATAGATAGCGGAATGGTTTTTATAAATCATCCGACATGGACCCAAGCTGATTTACCATTTGGGGGAACAAAGCGATCAGGATATGGACGAGAATTATCAGAATTCGGTACTGAAGAGTTTGTCAATAAGAAATTAATCAGGACAAGCCTTTTAACCGATCCTTTTTAAACGAGGATATTCTGATAAAATTTCACTATAACCTAATTTTAGAAATTAATAAATAAAAAAGAGGATTAGTTAAAATCCTCTTTTTTATTTATTAACTAACTTTTTATTGTTATCCTTCTATAGATCGATTGTGTAATACGATCGACAATTCAGGAAGATAAATTTGAATGTTCCTGTATAAGAAAGCTTTTGGGAAGATATGAGGATAACATTCCAATTTCCAGTAGATTCCAGGCTAGTAGCTATATTATAACCTATGACACTATTTCCTTCTGTAATTAAAGCTGTCTTCTTTTTCTGATTTGGAGACCCGATTCTCATCCTTCCATTCATATGCAAAATGTATTGAATAGCTTATAAAGGAAATAATTTGCCTAATATATTTTGTTATACATTTTTGCTTATTAATTACATAATTCACAGATTAACAAGTCATATCTATTTTTCAATTGTTTTAACTATAGAAAGACAGATATCTGTCAGATACAATTTAAAGCATAATCTGAGTATTATGTATGAAAAAATAAAAGCATTGGCCGGATTGTCAACACCGCTATGCTCCATCACTTCCGGTTGACTGAAAATCAAATAATAATTAAAAACAAAGGAAATGGAATTAGGTATCATTGGTTCAATAGTCATTGGCGTCCTTGCAGGTTTTATAGCCGGTTACATTACAAAAGGACGTGGTTTCGGTTTAATTGTAAACCTGATAGTGGGTTTAATCGGAGCGGTCTTAGGCGGATTTCTTTTCAGCGTACTAGGTATAAATTGGGGTGGGATTGTAGGAATGCTGATTGTGTCAGTTGTCGGTGCAGTTGTCTTTTTATGGATACTATCTTTATTTGGCGGGTATAATCGCAATAATAAGTCCGGAGGTAAATCTAACGGTTAGATTATTTAGTTGTAAATAATAAAAAATAAATTATGAAAAAAATCATATTATTACTTGCTTGCATAGCTACAGGACTTAGTCTTTCCGCCCAAAAAGGAGACAAAGCTGCTATTGGCAGTTTAGGTTATCAAACCGATTATAAACGTTTTGCAATCGGTGTACAGGGACGATATAGTATCTTGGATAATGTACTTATAGCTCCCGATATTACATTTTATTTCCCCAAAGATAAAGTAACAGGATTAGACGTTATGTTAAATGTCCATTATGTATTCAATCTTTCAGAGGAAAGAATATCCGTCTACCCTTTAGCCGGTCTGGGTATACAAAATAATTTTTATGGAAAACAATCAGTTATAATCGGGGGAACAGAACAAAAAACTGATTCTCATGCAGAAACAGATTTAGCATTCAATCTGGGAGGAGGTATTACCTACCAAGTAGATGACAGGTTCTTTTTGAATGCTGAGGCCCGATTTATATTAGGAGACAACGACTGTGCCGTAATCCTGATTGGATATGGATACAAATTTTAAATAAATAATTACACGAATAAATTATGAAAAAGATTCTACTACTTTTTATTATTACACTTTCAGCGGTTACCTTATCCGCACAGCAAAAAGAAGGTCAAAGTACCAAAGCGGGTAGTAATACCACATTTGTTGATAACGGTTTCTGGGATAATTGGTTTATCGGAGCCGGGGCCGGTTCAAATATCTATTTCGGAGACAAAGATGTAGATGCTACTTTTTGGAGACGGATGACGGTAACCCCTAATTTTCAATTCGGAAAATGGTTTAACCCTTATTCCGGAGCTCGTATCAAACTATCGGGAGGAACAAACATACATACTTTCAATAATGATGCATCGCTGATGACCCGCAACAGGTACGTGAGCGCCGAACTAAATTATATGTTGAATGTGACCGATTACCTGATGCCTTATAATGCCGACCGTATTTACGCTTTCATTCCTTATATCGGTGTGGGCTGGGCTTACGGCTGGGACTACAAAAAACTACCTGAGTATGCAAGCAATAGCAATCACGTGAACAGTGTAACATTTGATGCAGGTATCATTAACCGTTTCAGATTTTCTCCTCGTGTTGCCCTTGATATTGAACTATCAGGTAAATTGCTTAAAGATGATTTTGACCAACGCACAGGAAGCAAAAGAGGTTATGATCTTTTGGGAACAGCTTCTGCCAGCCTAATCTTCACAGTCGGAAAGAAAGCCGTATTTACCGAAGCTATATTGAGGGACCAATCAGAGATAGACCAGTTGAACAATACCATTAATATGCAGCGTGCCGATATGGCAAGATTGGCGCAGCGTCCGGTAGAACAGACAGAACCTACTGTGGTTGTAAAAGAAGTTATCCGGGAAGTACAGGTCAGTGAAGAACCGGTCAATAATGTTGTCCTGTTTGGCATTAACAAGGTAAAGGTAGAATCCCATCAGGAAGTCAATGTTTATAATGTCGCCAAATATCTGAAAGAAAATCCGGATAAGAAAGTCAGGGTTATCGGTTATACCGATAAAGAAACAGGAACAGCAGTTATAAATGAAAAATTATCCAGACAAAGGGCTCAGAATGTGGCTGACATCATGACCGGCAAATACGGGATAAATCAGGACCGTGTTATTGTTGAATGGGAAGGTCAGACCAATCCTCCATTCGATGTAATGGAATGGAACCGTGCCGTAATTTTATATATTGAATAATTAAAGAAGAAGGAAAAATGAAAAAGATTTTAAGTATACTGTTTATCTCAGGATGCGTGTTAATACTCTCCTCATGCAATACAAAAACTGGAGCAGACAAAGATTTTGAGAATATGAAAGATTCTGTAAATAAGTCTATTGATAAAGCGGCTGATAAAACAAAAGAGGATGCCGGGGAGGTAAAAGATTCCTGGAATCAGACAAAAGATGCTGTTGATAAAAAAGCAGATACAATCAAGAGCAATATAAAGAAAGACGTCAAAGATATAAAGGAAGATGTTAAGAAAAAATTAGATTGACATCCCAACACGGTGAAAATGCCGACCGATCAGAATAAATAAAGAGGTCGGCTTATTTCAAATTAAACAAAGAAAAATGAAAAAGATTATAAGTATACTGTCTATCTCAGTATTTGTATTCGTTTCATGCAATACAACAAGAGGCGCCGGGAAAGATTATGAAAACGCAAAAGAATCGGTCACTGAATCTGTCGATAAAGCCGTTGATAAAACAAAAGAGGGTGTCGGCAATGTAAAAGATTCATGGAATAATACAAAGTCGGATACCATCAAAACTGTTATAAAGAAAGATGTTCCGGTAAAATAGTATTATATTCGGACTATGTGAAAATGCCAACCGATCACAATAAATAAAAAGGTTGACTTATCTCAAAGATGAATATAATATGAAAAAGTTACTGATTCTAAGTATAATGATATTAACGGCTGTTGGTTTTATGTCTTGCGGAGACGATGACGACAATGCTCCGGCATTAGGTGCCAATGTGCAGGTTACAGTAAAGAACTTAGTGGGTACTATCCAACCCAATACTACTGTTTACTTATACAAGGATACGGAAGTAGATAGTTCTACAAAAAGTGCAGACGCGGACAAACATGTTGTAACAGATCAGAATGGTGTTGCGACATTCAGTTTAAATTTTACAGAATTAAATCTATTTGAATCCAAAACGACTCTGTCTTTTGCCGTCTTTTATGAGGTTGGAGGTGTTGAATTTATTGCTCCGGGCACTACTAGTGTGACTGTAAAGAGAAATGATGAGAAAAAACTGAATCTTATAATTCCAATCTAAAAAGAAGAAATACATGGAAGAACAAATAGAAAAAGAAGATGATTATCTTTCTGATAATCATCTGAGTGTTGGAGTAAAAAAATATTTAAAAGTGCTGAATGATGGAGTTCCTGTTGAAACATTATCGAAAGAGGATGCCCGCAATGTTCTTGTAACAGCACAGAATGGAGTGAAAGTAGATTTATCAGGGATTGAAGAATCTGAAAAAATAATTACAGATAAAGATTATCCGGTAAAACTAACGATTGTTCGTCCTAAGGGAATAACAAAAAAACTACCCGCTTTTATTTTTATACATGGAGGTGGGTGGATTTTAGGTGACTATAATACGCATAAACGGATGGTACGCGACTTAGTCATAGAATCGGGATATGCCGCTGTTTTCATAAATTATAACCCTTCGCCAGAAGCTAAGTATCCACAGGCTATCAATGAAATTTATGCAGCTATCAAGTGGGTATCAAAGCATGGAGACGAAATAAATATAGACAGTAAACGTCTGGCTCTGGTCGGAAATAGTGCCGGAGGAAATGTGGCTATTGCTACCAGCTTATTGGCAAAGAAAAATAATGATTCATTTATCAAAGTTCAGATTTTATTATGGCCCGTGACAAATACTGATTTCGATACAGAATCGTACAAAATGTATGGTGAACAAAGATTTTTGACTGCATCAATGATGAAATGGATGTTCGATCAGTATACAGCCGATTTAAAACAACGTAAAGAGATTTACCTTTCACCTCTTTTGGCTTCTATTGATGAACTTAGGGGATTACCACCTACCATCGTACAGGTGGCAGAAAATGATATATTGAGGGATGAGGGCGAAGCGTTTGGGCGTAAGCTCGATGAAGCAGGAGTCGATGTTACAACTATCCGTTACAATGGTGTAATTCATGATTTCGGGCTATTGAATGGGTTAGCAGCCTCACCCCAAACACGTTCGATGGTCATATATTCGGCAGGTATATTAAAATATTATCTCAAATAAATAAAAAATAGTTATGAAAAAAGTATTATTTGGTCTAGTAATTGGCTCTTTAGCAGGGTATTTAATTCGTAAGCTGCAAGACGATGGGCAATTTGACTGTATTTATGACAATGCCAACAAATTTTTCAGGAAATCAAAGAAAGATTTAAAGAATATAACCGATATTGTTAAAAACGAAGCCGGATATTTAAAAGATCGAGTAGAGGTGAAAACTGAAAAATAAAAAAGAATGTTTTTTCGATTCTTCCGGTAAATGAAATACGGTAAATAAAAATACCATTTAGGGAAATTATTCCTTAAATGGTATTTGCCGTATGTTTTACAAAGATTAGGAATAAAGCTAGAGACCTCTGATCTATACCCATACGATCAAATTTTATCCATATATAATAGGAATTACACATCTAACGAGTCCATAAAGATATATAATGCGCCTGTAGTATTACACACATGGTATATCTGTAATTTACCTACATAAAGCTTCCTATTGCTTTACCCTGTTATTGGATACAATAAATACTTTCATTTAATTCTTATTTACTCCATCTGTCATATTTTAATCGTTTAAACCACAATAAGGAATCTACAATGAAAAGAAGCATAAGTAAAATACTTATAAATGTTTTTATCCCCAATCCATTGAATTCTCATTCGGATGTAATCTCTTAGCAGGCACAAATACCGAAAAATTTCTATAAATATAAAATGGGGTTGTGTTTGTTAGTTAAAATATTTGCTATTCGCATAAAAAACACAATAATTAACTATATGTCAGTATTTTATAGCAAAAAGGAAGTAATCTTTAAATACTTAGACGTATCTTTGTATTAAAGATTTGAGTTTTTATTACAAATTTCATACTTATCCTTTAATTCCACAGATTTTTAGTTTAAAGTGCTTATTTGCCGTAATTCTCTTCTGATTATTTATTTTATAATTTTTTTACAATGAACATTTTTATCGCAGGTTTGAGTTACGATGTTAACGATGCCGATTTAAACACTCTTTTTAAGGAGTATGGAGTTATTAATTCAGCTAAAGTTATTATGGATCGTAGTACCAGCAGGTCTAAAGGCTACGGATTTGTTGAAATGGACAACAACGAAGATGCAAATAAAGCAATTTCAAAACTGAATGGAGTTGAATATGACGGAAGAACTATCTCAGTCTCAGAAGCAAGACCTCGTCAGGAAAGAAGTAACAACTCTTATGGTAACAATAGGGGAGGTTATAACAACAGATATTGACAAATATTTTACAGATTGAATATAAAAATAAGGTAGCTCAATCGGGCTACCTTATTTTATTTACTCTCGATCATATTTTTATCTTAGTAAAAAATATCTATAGAAAATAAGTTGCTGATAGATTGATTTTAGATAAGATCTTTCAGCGTAGAGATACAACATTGAACAATATGTACTCCAATATTTTGAACTCTGTTTTTTATAAGTAGAGCTGTATATTGATCTACAATACCACTCTTTTTTAGGTGTAGAAACAACTATACTTCGGATCTTGATTTTTTGTTTATTTGTCAGATCGGGAGGAGTACTGGTCATAACCTAATTTAAAAAGATATAGGAAAACGTGATGAAGAAAACGCTTTTAATAGATGAGAGAGGCTATCGTCTTCCGGCGGGCCTCTCTCTAAGAAATGTAATATTATGCAAACATCTTACATTCGCTATATTAAAACAGTAATTACATATATTTCGTTTAATAAATTACTGTTAATTAACCTACTAATAATTTAAACTTCTTAAAGAACGACACCTTCCTTGATTTGAATTTCTTTTATTTTACGATCAGCTTTTTGTCGGGCTTTCATTTTTGACTTTTCTGCTTTTTCGATAGCCTTGAGAGTAGATTTTTCTAATTTTTGTTGATCATTATTGGCTCTTTTCTCTACATCATTACTTGCATCTTTTCTCGCTTTTTCAGATGATTTTTTATTGTTCTTTTCTTGTTGTTTCTTCGCCTTTTCAATATTTTTTTCTTGTTGTTCCTCCGCCTTCTTAATTTCTTTTGCTTCTTTCTCCTTAATTTTAGTTATTTCAGATGATGTCTTTTCACTGATTACTACATTTTGCCCGTGAAGAAAAACAGGTAGCGATATGCCTATCAGCATAATTGTAAAAATGATAATTTTTTTCATTTGTTTTTGTTTTAAATAATATATTCGTATTATAATAAACATTTGAGAGAATTATTAGTTGGTTATTTCACAACAAATTAACGAATATTGTTTATCAGTTCTAGATTGAAGTACAAATAGTTTATAACCTTATTCAACAGAGTAATTCACTATAAATCTTTCATAAAGAAACGAGTAAAATAAAATTCATGGAAATTCATTTCAGCCGCTTACATGATAGGTGTTTAACTATTAATAACTTGTAGATAATGACAAAATATAATAATTTACTATTAGTGCTTGAAAATAATTTTACCTTTACAATACATCAGCCTTTTACTGCGAAAGATATACTCCTCTCAGAAACATTTGAGAAAAAGGAAAGATCAGATGTAGAAGGCATTAATTAATATAGTACAATGTCAATTACAAATATCCGTTTAGAAGTTATGCACTTCTTAGAAAAAAATGTAGATCATTTTATTACTCAGTTTTTGGTTCCTGTTGAAAAAATATGGCAACCGTCTGATTATCTCCCCGACTCAGAAAAAGAAACTTTTTTTGAGGATGTAAAAGAATTACGCGAACTGGCCAAAGAACTTCCTTACGACTTTTGGGTCGTATTGGTCGGGGACACCATCACCGAGGAGGCTTTGCCCACTTATGAATCGTGGCTGATGGATGTAGAAGGTATAGACAATGTAGACGGAGAAAAGCGCAACGGCTGGTCAAAGTGGATCAGGCACTGGACAGGAGAGGAAAACCGTCACGGCGATTTATTAAACAAATACCTTTATTTATCCGGCAGAGTGAATATGAGAGAGATTGAGCAGACTACACAACATCTGATCAATGACGGCTTTGATATTGGAACAGGAAGAGATCCTTACAAAAACTTTGTATACACCAGTTTTCAGGAATTGGCAACCTTCATTTCGCACAATCGTGTAGCAGAAATAGCTAAAAAAATGAGTAATGAAAAATTGTCGAGAATGTGTAAACGTATTGCAAGTGATGAAATGAGGCATCACCATGCTTACAGCGAATTTGTAAAGCGTATATTTGAGGTAGACCCGAGTGAAATGATGCTTGCTTTCCAATATATGATGAAACAAAAGATTGTTATGCCCGCTCATTTCCTGAGAGAATCGAAAGAGAAAATAAGTACTGCCTTCGAACAGTTTTCAAATGCTGCACAGCGCATCGGGGTATATACTGCCACTGATTACGTAGATATTATGCAAAAACTGATAGATAAATGGCAGATAGATAAAATTTCAGGATTAACAGACGAAGCAGAACGTGCCCGTGATTTTCTGATGAAGCTTCCTGCACGTATGTCTAAAATATCAGAACGATTGGTTATTCCAGTCGATTCTTATATTTTCAAATGGGTACAACCTGCTGTGAAATAATACCATTGGACGAAGTATTGTCATTATTCGTGGCAATACAGGTGAAAGATAAACTCTTATTTAAGAAGTTATTACAGAAAGTCGAATTTGAATAAATAAAGTCAATCAAACACAGATAAGAGCATATTAAAGAATTCCATCATGTATAAATGTTAAAATACGTCGATTCGATTATAATTGTAGTTAGCAGAATAGCGCAAAACGAAGAAGTATAATTGTTACCAACTATAAACAATGCCCAGACCCTAATCGTTATTTTTTCAAGTCATCCAACCCTTTGCGATTCTTTTCTGCTCGCTTATTAGCCTTATCCGCTCGTTTCTCTTTTAGATTCTTTTGAGGAGCTTTTCTGTCTGCTCTATCTTTTCCTTTTTCTTCTTTTGACATAGTTTTTTTGTTTTAAATAATTTTTCAAGATCAGGATTTCTTATCGAAAATATATTACATAATTAAAACTATAAGTTACATAATTAATAGTTTCAACACTTTTGATGACTTTACCTAAGAATTATGTAACTTATTGAAGATATTATGTAACACAAACACCCATAAATCAGCATACCTTTTAAAATAAACAGAAGAAACAAATATGTTAGATTTTAGAAGTTATAAGAAATTCCAAAACAAAGTCAATAATAAACCTTTTTACGGTGAATTGTTTAATACAGAACAGTTGGCAGAGTATTCGAAAGCACTTGGAGAGGATCATCAGGCAACAGGGAGTACACAGAGTAATTATCTGCGAGAGCAATTAGATTATAATGATGGTGTTCTGTACGATTTCAATAATGAAATGTTAACAAGTAGCAATCGAAGTTATGTAACTCCCGCTATCGAATGGATGATCGACAATTTTTATTTAATTGAAGAGCATATTTTATTAGCCCGACATCACTACCCCAAGGAGTATAACCAAGAACTTCCTTGTCTCTTAAAAGGTGAATATAAAGGGATACCCCGTATATATTCTTCAGTCATAGAACTCATCTCCCATACAGATTCTCAGATTGATATAGAATCACTTTCTGCTTTTTATAAGGCATACCAAATAAAATCTGCCCTCAAGATAGGAGAGCTCTGGGCAATCCCTATTATGTTACGGTTAGCGTTAATCGAAAATTTGCAACGTATTGCAACTCGATTACAGTTAAATACGAAACATCGAGATACAGCAAAACTGTGGGTCGACAAGTTGGAAGATACCGCTCTCAAAAAGCCCTCCAAATTGATTGAGATAGTAGCTGATATGTCCCATTCCGATATCCCGACATCCGGTTCTTTTGTATCGGAATTCAGTCAACGGTTATCGTCTCAAAATTCGACATTACAGATAGCCCGGAATTGGCTTGAACAAAAACTGGCGGAGGACGGGCTTTTTATAGACGAACTGATCTATCAGGAAAATCAAAATCAGGCAGCAAATCAATTATCTGTTAGTCATATCATAAATAGTCTCCGGTTTATAAATACAACCGACTGGAAAATATTTGTTGAAAAACAAAGTATTGTAGAGCAAATCTTACTTAAAGATCCCTCCGGAACTTATGGATCTATGGATTTTAATACTCGTGACCATTATAGACATATTATAGAATCATTAGCACAAAACAGCCTTAGATCAGAGATTGAAATCGCTCAATCTGCAATTACATTAACCCAATTGTATAAAGATACAGGCACACGACAAGCTCATGTAGGCTATTTTTTAATAGGTGATGGAAAATATTTACTCGAAAAAGAAATTGATGTAAAAAAGACTGTCTCGACAAGAATAAAAAATGTATTAAGAGGTGCTCCCTTAGCTGTTTATGCCGGATCTATAGCTGTATTATCTCTACTAGGATTTATCCTATTTGTTTCTGTCTTTCAATCTAAAGAAATATCAATAACACATTGGCATTTCATAATTTTATCATTTCTCTTTCTTATTTTCATTAGCCAGTTTGCAGTATTCTTCGTCAATTGGATAATTACACTTTTTGCAAAACCGGATATTCTACCTCGGCTCGATTTTTCCAAATCGATACCGATCCAATACCGTACAATGGTTGTTATCCCAACCATCATTTCGAATGAAGAAAATATTGATAGTCTTATCTCCCAATTGGAACTTCATTATCTATCGAATAGAAATACCAACCTTCATTTTGGATTATTGACAGACTTTCCAGATGCTCCTAACGAGAAAGAGGCCTCCGATGATCTCTTGCTCAACCGGGCACGTTTAGGGATTGAAAATCTCAATAAAAAGTACAGGATTGATAACGGCACTTTGTTCTATCTATTTCACCGTCCCCGTCAACGGAATCCGAAAGAAAAAACATGGATGGGATATGAGCGAAAAAGAGGTAAGCTAATGGAATTTAATTCATTACTAAGAGGAACGGAAAACAACTGCTTCTCACGCATTGAAGAAGAACTGTCTATATTGCTAAGCTTTAAGTATGTGATAACCTTAGATGCAGACACACAATTATCGCCCGACACTGCTCATAAGCTGATAGGAACAATGGCTCACCCGCTGAATCAGGCAGAACTTGATGTGAAACGCAATGTTGTAATTCGGGGTTATGGTATTCTTCAACCTCGCGTTTCGTCCAATCTTGTCAGCAGTCAATGTTCCCCTTTCTCACGCTTGTTTACAGGCGACTCGGGTATTGATATTTACACACAAACTGTATCCGATGTTTATCAAGATGTGTTTCACGAAGGTTCTTATATGGGTAAAGGTATTTATGATGTAGATGCTTTTGAAACCAGCTTAAACAACCGTTTTCCTGAGAACAAAATACTTAGCCATGATTTGTTGGAATCATCCTATATACGTTCCGGACTTGTTAGTGATATAGAAGTTTCCGAATCATTTCCTTCGGGTTATAATATGGATGCAAACCGTCGTTTTCGCTGGATACGGGGCGACTGGCAAATCTTACAATGGATATTGCCTTGCATTCCTAATTCGGGTAAAGGTTTTTCCCGAAATCCTATTTCGAGTTTAAGCAAATGGAAAATACTTGATAATTTACGTCGAAGTATAGTCTCGCCTGCAACATTGTTATTTTTGATCGGATTTACAACATTGTTTCCTCAAAAACTTTGGGCAGGTCTATTGTTGATTCTTCTCATTACCGCTCTTCCTTTTGTATTGGAGAATATAACCAACTCTTTACGCAAAGCAAAGGACCAATCGTGGAAACTCCATTTATGGGAGGTCTTAGAAAAGAGCATGCATCAATTTAAACAGGTTTTATTTGCATTCGTTGTTCTTCCATACGAAGCCTATCTATGTGTAAAAGCAATTATTGTCACTCTTTGGCGGCTCACTATATCTCATAAACATCTGATGCAATGGCAAACCTCTGCCGATGTAGAGAAAAAAGCAGTTAATACGCTATCGGGATTCTATAATAGAATGTGGTTTTCGCCGGTAATGGCTATCTTCTGCGGAATATCGTTAGGTATGTACAACCCTATCATGCTATACGTTTCTCCGTTTTTATTTATATGGATAATTGCTCCATATATCGCTTGGCGCGCAAGTTGTCCCACAAGCCCCAAAATATCTCACATAACAGATGGACAAGATCTTTTACTACACCGTATAGCCCGTAAAACCTGGCATTTTTTCGAGATATTTGTTAATGAAAAGGAGAACTGGTTAGCACCCGACAATTTTCAGGAGACACCCAATCCTGCTATTGCTTCCCGGACTTCTCCTACCAATATTGGTCTGTCGTTATTAGCCAATTTATCCGCCTTTGATTTAGGATACCTGACAGCCGGAAAGCTTGTAGAACGAACAACGTTGACTTTCGATACAATGACAAAACTGCAAAAACACAGGGGGCATCTGTATAATTGGTATAATACCGAAACACTTGAGCCAATGCTTCCGTTGTATGTATCGAGTGTAGATAGTGGTAATCTGGCAGGACATTTGCTTACACTTGCTCAAGGGCTAAGGGAATTGGAAGAAGATAATATTTACAAGCCTGTTATTTTCGAAGGGATGCTTGACACTGTACAGACAATGA
>NZ_DAOKYH010000010.1:0-141424 GCF_035323175.1 Dysgonomonas sp.
TCCATGTTTTATTCTTTCTCAAAAAGAATAAAATCAAAGCAAACGGAGAAGCCCCTATTGCAATGAGAATCACTGTAGATAAGCGATTCCGTGAAATGTTTGTCCGAAGAAGTGCATTAGTAGAGAATTGGGATCAGACCAAAGGAAAGCTAAAAACCAAAGACAAGCTATCAACTGAGATCAATATGTATATTGATACGGTCAGGGCTAAAATCCAGAATATCCACAGGCAACTCGAAGCCGACAATCTCGAAATATCCGCAAAAGAAATTTGTAACCGCTTTTGTGGTGTTGAAGAAAAGCACAAAACCTTACTTGACGTTTTCGAGGAGCATAATAAAGAGATCAAACAACTGCAAGGTAAAGGGTATGCTCAAAAGACAATTATTCGCTTTGAGGGTACAGTAAGATATTTGAAAGAGTTCTTAAAGAAAGAGTATAAGAAGTCCGATATTAATCTAAAGGATATTGATCTGCCCTTCATTCAAAAATTTGATACCTTTCTAAAGACTGAGAAGAATTGCGCACAAAATACAGCTATTACTCGATTGAAACAGGTAAAGAAGATTATGCGTATCGCTTATGCTAATGATTGGATTCAGAAAGACCCTTTTATGACTTACCGATTCAAGTTTGAGGAAACCAATATCGAGTTCCTGACACAAGAGGAATTGAACTCTATTATTCAGAAGGATTTTTCTATTGAAAGACTTAGCACGGTCAAAGATATTTTTCTCTTCCAATGTTTCACGGGCTTGGCATTTTCGGATATTGAGCAACTAAAGTCTGAACATTTGGTAAAGGATAATAACGGCTCATTGTGGATTCGCAAGAATAGACAGAAAACAAATAACATGTGTAACATTCCTTTGATAACAGCAGCAAAGATGCTTATAGATAAATATGCAAACCATCCTGACTGTATTGAAAAGAATGTATTGTTTCCTGTACCTACTAATCAACGTATGAATTCTTATTTGAAGGAAATTGCTGATTCGTGCGGAATTACAAAGAAGCTTAGCACGCACGTAGCCCGACATACAGCGGCAACAATTGTATTTTTAGCCAATAAAGTATCATTGGAAAATGTAGCTAAGATACTCGGGCATTCGAATGTCCGCACGACCCAGCATTATGCAAAAGTGTTGGATAGTTCTATTATGAGAGATATTCAAGAGGTAGAAAAGAAATTTTCATTGTAGTTTCTTTTCTTTCATCTGAACACGAATGTATTATAAGAGAATAATTTAATCAAGGTCAAGCTCTCCGAGTTTGAATAAATAATCTTCCTTTCTACGAAAGAGTATTATTTATCAAAACCTTGCTTTTATTATTCTCTTTTTAATTAGAGTGTTTATCAGTTGAAATGAAAAAATAATATTCAATTAATAGAGACATGTCATTTTTAATTACATTTGAGATATGATAAAAGAATACTCCATGGCGGAAGTTTTACCTGATGATGCCTCATCAAAATCATTTTTCATAAGGCATTTTGAATCAGAAGAAGATGTAGGAATAGAATGGCCTCATAGTCACTCTTTCTTTTCTTTTGTTTGGTTTACTCATGGAAGCGGATTCTACGTTATTGACTCGGAAGAATATATAATAAAACCGCAAAGGGTATTCTACGTTGCTCCAAAACAAATCCATAATTGGAGTTTCTATGATGATGCTCAGGGATATATTATTTTTATCGATCAACTAGCTGGATTGGATATAAATTTGAGCTATAGTTTTCCCTATATTGATATTGATGACATTGATGTATCCCCTCATTTGTCTATCCTTGAAAACGTTAATAAGGAACTGTTATATAAGGATGATGCCTCAGAGGAAAATGTAAAAGCAGGACTCTTATATTATTCCCGCTTATTATCCCGAATAGCACAAAAGAAACAGATAAAAACACATCAAAATAATGCATTAATAGAGCAACTGAAAGGTTTGATCTTATCTGACTATTCGAAATTATATACAATAGCCTATTACGCAGATAGACTAAATGTTCGAGAAGAAAAATTAAATGAAACATGTAAAAAGATACTAGGAATCTCAGCCAAGCAATATTTACTTAATCTTAAGATAACAGAAGCTAAACGCTTATTGATATACTCCGATCACAATATAAATGAAATTACTTTTCAGATCGGATTCGAAGATTCTTCATATTTCGCGCGAATTTTCAAGAAAAAGACAGGTTTTTCACCTAGCTTTTTTATAAAAAAGTACCGAAAACAACCCTAAAAGTCCTGATACATTTCATATTGACACCTTTATATTTGTATTAGTTTTTAATATTAATAAAATATATGATATGAAAGATTTTCTATTGATATTCAGGTTAGATAAAGATTCTGAGATAAAACCATCTCCCGAACAAGTGAAGGAAAGAACCGAGTGGTTCAGCAATCTAATGAAACAGAATAAAGTATCAGATAAAGGGAATACCTTATCTCCCGCAGGTGCAAAGACAATCCATTCTGATGAAAGTGTTACAGACTGTCCTTACTCAGAAGGAAAGGAGATCGTAACAGGATATGTGGTCATAAACACCGAAACGATTGACGAGGCTGTAGAAATAGCTAAAGCTAATCCTATTTTCAAAATTGGAGGCAGTGTGGAAGTTCGAGAAATTGCCAAATTCATAAAAGGAAACGATTAATCTTGAGATAAAAGATTATAGGGGTGTCATGTCTATGATACCCCTCCTCTTTGATTAAGGGGAGAGAAGATCAACAAAGGTTTAAAACAAGCAAAGACCCTAAATTTATTATCTTTCTCTATTTCTAATATATTCTTTATGTCTATCACCCCACTGTCCAAGCAGTTCCAAAATTGGAATAAGTTCTTTTCCAATAGATGTGAGTTCATATTCGACTCGGGGAGGTACTTCTGCATAGACAGTTCGTATAACAAGTCCATTTTCTTCCATTTTGCGTAGTTGTAAAGTCAGCATTCGTTCTGTAATATTAGGAATACTCTTTTTTAATTCACCAAAACGCATTTTACCATAAGCTAATTGACAGCAGATTATAAGAGTCCATTGACCTCCAATCAAACTTGCAGCATAGATTTGATTACATTCCTCTGATAGAATAGTTTTATTCTCAAAATTAGTTGATGTTTCCTTTATTTTACCCATTACTTACAAAAATGTTAGTACCATACAATTAGTCGTAAATATACAAATAATGATGTATAGTATATACTTTTGTTATAGTATAAATAAAATATGTATCTGTTATGAAAAGAAGAGCCGTGTTTGGCCTAATATTAAGCCTGTATTTATCAGTGTTTTCACAAGATAAATTGACAATAAAATCGATTTATTACAAAAATGAAGTTCCTACATTAATCTTTAAGCCGAATGGTTATGATGCACAACAAAAATATCCCTTAGTGTATTTACTTCATGGTTATTCGGCAGATTACACGCAATGGAGTATGACTATTGATTGCCAGAGTATTGCTAATAAATATAATATGATTCTTGTATGTCCCGAAGGCTTTACCTCATATTATATAGACAGCCCTTACAATACGGATCTGGGATATGAAAGCTTTTTCTTCAATGACCTTGTACCAAAGATTCATGAGCAGTTCAATGTTGATGAAAAGAATGTCTTCATTACAGGACTAAGTATGGGTGGATATGGAGCATTGCGATATTTTATTCTTCATCCACAATATTTTAATACAGCAGGTTCAACAAGTGGTGCAATAGATATAGATTATTCGCTTTTCAAAAAAGTTAGCTTAGACTTCTGGAATAGTACCAGAATGACGGATGATTTGGAAAAGATAATTGGCAATAGAACTGATTGGGCAGACTATAGTATTATAGCCCTCATGGAAAAATACGACTTCAGAAAACCTTTCATCTTTGATTGTGGAACAGAAGATATACTCTATCAGAGTTCTGCCAAATTAAAAGATTATATCAAGAAAGAAGATATTCCGGCAACATTCATTAGTCAGCCCGGCAATCATAACACTGATTATTGGCATTCCTCTATTGAGTATCATTTCGTTTATTTTCAACAACATTTAAAATAAGATATAAAATGAAAACATTGATAATTATTATTCATCCGAATTTGAAGCAATCAATTATAAATAAAAGATGGATTGAAGAACTCGAAAAATATCCGCAAGATTATGTCTTACATGACATACATCAATTATATAGAGATGAAAAAATAGATGTTGAAGCAGAGCAACAATTGATAGAGCAACACGATAAAATAATATTTCAATTTCCTTTCTATTGGTTTAATTGTCCACCTTTTTTCAAAAAATGGCTAGACGAAGTTTTGACTCATGGATGGGCATATGGGAGAAATAGTGAATATAAGATGGCAGGAAAGAGAGTTGCCTTAGCTATAACTGCTGGAATTGATAAAGTAGATTATAAAACTGATGGACGGTATAAATACTCTTTAGATGTATTAACTGCTCCTTTTGAGATTACGTTCAACTATATACGGGCAGATTATAAACCCCTTTTTGCTTTTTATGGTGCTGAACACCATGCGACGAAAGAAAGAATAGAGAAAAGTGCTCAGGAATATGTCTCTTTTATAGAGAGTATCTAATAACAAAAATGAAGGATTAAAATTATTCTGCATAAGAGGATTTCCAACATAAGAATCCAATTTATTAACAAACTAAAATTTATGCGAATGAATAATCTTTTACAATCAGAATTGTGTATTTTATTAAATGCAACTTCATTAGAGCTAACTGATAAATATCAAAATGCCTATGTCAAATTTGTAGAACAATTAAAATCTGTAAATCAACCCGATAAAACTTATACTACAATTTATCGGATGTTGAGTCTGACTCGTATAGAGCTCCAATCATTGCAAATTCAGCCTTTATACGAGCAGGGGGAAAAATGCCCTTAAAAATCAATATTTACAAAAAACGATTTTACTCCTTGATGCTGAAATAGAGCTTTTAAAATTGGAAGTTAGGCAACCGCAGAGATCACTATTCAATATACTTCAATCTGAAAAACCAAGAATCTATTTTATCCCTAAGTCAAAAGGCTTAGGGATTATTGGTTTAGCAGAAATAGCTCTCTATCTTAAATTATCTGGAGAATTTATAAACGAGCAGGGAAAGACTGCTTCTTTAAAGTCCATAAAGGAAGCCTTAGAAACTATCTTCAATTTTGAGTTTAAAGATTTTGACAGGAAGATTCATGAGGTATTCAAACGCAAACCTTTCAACCTAACCAAAGCTCTAGACTATCTACGAAATTTACTGATTCATGAGAAAAGGAGCAGAGAAGAACAAAAGATTAAAAATAATGCGTTTATAGATCGCTGATTCTGTATATGTTGCGATTATTCTTTAGGGGAGTATATCGGAACTTCCCTATTTTATTTGCTTCGTTCTGCTGTTCTTTGCCTTACCAATCGATTGGAATTAATCAATTATTAATTTCAAAAACAAAGAATTATGTATTTAGATAATGAAGACTTCCTATCATGGATGGAGAAACTCAACAAAAAGCTCACAACTATAGGCAGTGATTTGAAAGCAGTAATAGCAACAGGAGAAGCATTTACCAATGATGATAAATTACTTGACAATCAAGATTTAGCTTTTCTTCTCAAAGTGAGTTATCGAACTCTTCAACGTTATCGGGATAGTGGTCAACTCCGCTATTTTCTAGTCAGGCGAAAAACCTTTTATCGTATGGCTGATGTAAAAGAGTTTATCCAATCCTATGCTTCAAAAAATGAAGTTGTGATGTTCAACAAAGGCATAGAAGATGGTAAAACCTTGAAATGATTCTGCATTTACTTATCTGAGCAGAATAGTGCAAAAGGGTAAGGGTTGTGTTTAGTGCATCACCCTCCCTAAAGGCTCCGCATTTAGCAGAAACACCCTCGCTCAACCGCTTCGGATTGTTTAGCTAAATTGAGCAAGAGGGAACTGGACTATCGTCCTGTTCTCCTCTTGCCCTTCGGGGCAAAGCCTTCGGCTTTAGTGCTTTATTAAAAAGCACTATTATAACACTTGTTATAACTGGAATTGATAGACGATTCTGTTTAAGCAAGTTAGATATATGGATAACTATAAAATAGTTATAACAATGGAAAAACAGAATAGAAAAACCATATTTACTACTATAGCAATAGATAGGGAAACAGATAGAATTATAGAAAAACTCTGTAAACGCTATTCACTGAAAAAAGGAGAAATTACAAAATTGGCTTTTCAGTATTTAGATAAAGCAAATATCGATCCGAGTGAAGCTCCCGAATCGACAAAAGCAGAACTAAGGAAGATCAACAAACGGCAGGATGATATTATTCGTTTTATCCGACACTATGAAGAAGAACAACTTAACCCCATGATACGCACAAGTAATTTGATTGCCACAAGATTTGACAGTATTGTCAAGTCAATGGAAGATATTATTCTCTCTCATCTCAAAGCGAATCAGGAAGGACAGAGTAATCTGCTAAAGATATTGAGTGAGAAGTTTACAGGGCATGCAGATGCGATTAACAATCAGGCGAAGCAGCTATCTGCAATCTATAAGACACAACAGAAGGATAATAAGAAACTACTGCAATTAATCACTCTGTATTCAGAACTAGCCACAGTCGGACTGATGGATGGAAAACGGAAAGAGAATCTGAAGGCAGAGATTGCCAACCTTATTAATGATCAATAATTCAGTAAAAAATGAATATAGATTTTCCACCGCCATCGAAAGGAGTATATAACAATGCAGGCAGTTGTAGACGGCTAGGTAATTACCTCGAGCATGAAGATTTGGAGCGAATAGAGAAAGGTGTTTATACCGAAGGCTTTTTCAATCTCACAGAAGAAAATTTATATAAATCACAAGTCATAAAAGATATAGATAAGAATATAGGACAACTAATGAAGACAGATGCTAAGTTCTATGTTATCCATATAAGTCCATCAGCAACAGAGCTACAAGTAATGGGAAGTACAGAGCAAGAACAATCAGAAGCTATGAGAAGCTATATTCGAGAAGTGTTTATTCCTGAATATGTCAAAAACTTCAATAAAGGATTGTCAGCAGAAGATATCAAATTCTATGGAAAGATACATTTTGATAGGGATAGATCGGAAAACAACGAAAATAATATGCATTGTCATATTGTTGTCAGCAGAAAAGACCAAAGTAATAAGATCAAACTCTCGCCATTGACTAACCATCGCAACACTAAGAAAGGAACGATTAAGGGTGGTTTCGACCGCTCCAACCTATTCCAAAAAGTGGAACAAGGATTTGATAAGCTATTCGGCTACAGCAGGCAACTATCCGAAACTTTCGAATATCACAACACCATGAAGAACGGAAATATAACCGATCAAATCAAGATGCAGGACAGGCAAATGGTGAGTGAAAGAAAAAATACAAATGGTCAAATGGGTTTAGGTGCAGATATGAATATTAGCCCATCGGTAGATATAACCCAATCGAACGATAACCCTCATTTAGGATTGTCTCCGGTGTTGGGTATTTTCTCCCCCGGAGTACATGAGGAAGATGTGCAGGAATTAAAAAAACAGAAGGAAATAAAGAAAAAAAAGAATAAGGGACTGAGGTGGTAGCTTATCAATCTAATGGGTCAAAGTTATTTACGGGGACTATTCTTATGATAACTAAACGTTATTGATGGCAGAGGAATAGAATCAAATATTTATCTAATTAAAATTATTTTATCTATAATATGATATTTATTGATTTATAGTCGATATATTTGCAACAAACGCTAATTTCTATGAATAAAAAAGCAATTAATAGATTGAAGATTGTTTTAGCAGAACAAGAAAAGACGAATAAATGGCTTGCCGAAATGTTAAGCAAAAATGAAACTACTATCTCCAGATGGTGCACGAATGAGCGTCAGCCATCAATAGAAACATTTATTGAAATAGCAAAGTTATTTAATATTGATGTTAAAGAGCTCATAAATTCAACAAAATAAATAATAGGATGGAACAACTCTCACAAAATATAATCTTTGATAATATACCTGTTAATCCTGATTGGTGTTTTAAGAATGCACGTTCTACAGAACAATGGACACATGGATACCATAGATATCCTGCTAAATTTCTACCTAATTTAGTGAAAAAGTTGATAGAAGAATATACCCTAAAAGAGGATTTAGTTGCAGATATGTTTGCAGGATGTGGAACTACCCTTGTCGAAGCAAAAATACATGGACGAAAATCCGTTGGTGTTGATATTAATCCTGTAGCAGAGTTAATAACAAAAGCTAAAATAAATCCAATAAATCCAGAAAGATTACTAAAAAGGTATAATGCAATAATAAAGGAATTAGATCAATATAGGCCGACAGACTATATACATCTATCTATTCATGAAAAAATAGATTATTGGTTTTTTCCTGAAAACAAAGCAAAAATAGCATTTTTATATAAAAAAATTCTTCAAATAAAGAACAGAAAAGAACAGGAGTTTTTTTTAGTTTCTCTCTCTCATATTTTAAAGAATTGTTCAAAATGGCTACAATCAAGTACTAAGCCTCAGATTGACCCTAAGAAGAAACCCTCCGACCCATTCGATGCATTTCAATTACACTCAAAGCAAATGCTGAAAAAAAATTCAGACTTTTATTCACAATTGCTAGATAATAACTTTTTAAACATTCGATGTGATATTAGATTAGAAGATGCTAGAAAAACATCAATACACTCTAATTCGGTTGCAGCTATTATAACATCACCGCCATATGTAACTTCGTATGAATATGCAGATATTCACCAATTAACAGGTTATTGGTATGAATATATAGAGAACTTAGCGAATTTTAGAAGAGATTTTATTGGTACATTCTATTCTTTAAATCAGAATATAGAATGCAAATCGCATTTAGGGCAGCTGATTGTCAATCAGTTATTAGAGAAAGATCCTCGGACAGCAAAAGAGGTGGCAAATTACTTTAAAGACATGTATGATGTTGGACGAGAAATGCAGAGAATACTAAAGAAAGGAGGACATGCATGTCTTGTAATAGGTAATACAACATTCAAAAACGTAAAAATAAAGTCTGCTGAGGTAATTTCTGATTTACTTATTTCGTTAGGATTTGAAATTATTGAAGTAATTAAAAGAAGTATTCCTAATAAATTAATACCTACAATAAGAGATGAAGTTACTGGAAAATTTTCCAAACTAGAAAATGAAAATAGTAAGCTTGTTTATCCCGAGGAGTACATATTAATAGCAAAGAAAGTATAGTATGGCAGTTATAAAAAAAGACAGTCAACCATTTCAGCCATATGCTCGTCTGATGAATATTCTCGGAGATCAACTTATTACAGATAAAAAAGTGGCTGTAATTGAAGTTGTGAAGAATAGTTATGATGCAGATGCAGACAATGTTAAGGTTCGCTTTTTTAATATGAAAAATTATGGCAAAAAGTATATAGATGAGAATGAGTTGCCATATATTGAAATAGAAGATGACGGAGATGGAATGACTCTAGAAACCATCCAAAAAATATGGCTTAGACCTGCTACTCCTAATAAATTAGATAAGAAAAAAAGGAAAGAGAATCACACAGAAAAAGGTCGAATTATTCAAGGAGAGAAAGGTGTTGGTCGATTTGCTATACACAAGTTGGGTGAAAGAATAGACCTATACACTAAAACATCTGGAGGAGAGGAGGTTCGGCTAGAAATGGATTTTACTGAGTATAATCCAGAAGATATCGATTTATTCAATCAACCTACTTCTAACTATAAATTACTAAATGATGTTCACAATACATGGTATGTGAATGATCCTGCTATAGAAATTAAAAAAGAAAAGGGCACTCTAATTAGAATTCAGAATCTTAGAGAAAGGTGGACTTCAAAAGACTTTGAGGATTTGTATAAATCAATTTTGCGTCTTATCCCCCCCGTAGATGAGAATGCAATAAAATTGGGGGTCAATTTTGTACAAGATTTCACGATAGAATTATTTTTGGATAATGAATTATATACTTCTAGTGAAGCTACGACTTTTAAAGATGTCGTAGAAAGAGCTCAATATTCAATGATCGGTGAAGTTTCTAACGACGGCACATTATATTTTGAGTATAATTCGGTATCTCCCAAAAGAAATTTCCAAAGAAGTATTAATCTTTTAAATAAAGAAGATTTATCGCAATTTCAATATCCAACTAAAACAATAGAAGATTGGTTTATTAAATTCGGAAGATTACCGAATTGTGGTAGTTTCAAATTTACATTCTACGCATTTAATCTTAAAAAAAGAGATAAGACTATTATTACAACTGAAATAGATCAATTCATTAAGCAGAATTTTGTTTATTTATTAAGAGATGGCGTTCGTGTGTATCCTTATGGAGAAAAGGGTTACGACTGGCTAGAGCTGGATAAATTAAGATCAACAGTTAAAGCTGGTGATTTTATTAGCTATAACGATTTGATCGGCTTTGTCTATATAACTCAAGAAAATAATACCAGATTAAAAGATTCAACCAATAGGCAAGGTATTATGGATGTTGATGGTGCTTTTGAAGATTTTAAGCGATTGTTAACAGAAACCACTCAAATACTAAATACAGAAAAGAAAATTGATGAAAACAAACTAGAAATAAGTAAAAATCAGACTTACAAAGACTCTAATAATTTAGTATTAAATTCATTCAATTCACTTAAATCTAGCCTTAAAAATGTAGATAATAGAGATGTATTAGAAAAAGCAAATAAGTTTCTTGCTGCTGTTCATAATCATACTGATATAATGAGAGAGCGTATGGAAACTGTTGAAGATCTAGCGGGTCTTGGAATGGCTGTAGAAAGATCTTCACACGATTCTCTAACATTGTTAGCTAAAATGAGAGTTAATGTTAAGGACTTTAAAAAAAAGATAGAAAAAAAAGATTGTACAAATAACGATATTTTAGCATTGCTTGATGAATTGGATGAGAATTTGAATTTTGTTTATGATGAAATGCAAGTAATTCAGCCTCTATTTAAAAATCAACGTAAAGCAATAAAAGATATTAGTATTCATGAGATAGCTAATAAGGTAGTAAGGTATTTTAGAAGAGATATAGAAGGAAAGATTAATGTTTCAATACAAAATGATGGTGATATCATAGTAAAAACTAATACAGGACTAATCCTACAGATACTAATCAATTTGCTAGATAATGCAATTTATTGGGTGAATAAGAATGAAACCTCTCCAAAGGAGATAACTATCAAAATAAACTCGAGAAACGATACTCTTATTATAGCTGATAATGGACCAGGTATACGTGAAGATACCGTACCTCTTATATATAATGAATTTTTTTCACTAAAATCAGATGGACGTGGGTTGGGACTTTATATCGTTAAAGAAATTCTTCTCAGAATTAATGGGGAAATTTCAATTATTCAAGATGAAGATCGTAAACTTCTTTCTGGGGCAAACTTTATCATTAAATTTAACCAAGAACAATAATATGGAGGGTATTATCTTATTTGCAGATGACAATGTATTTGATTCTGATAGACTTGAGAACAAGCTATTTCGTAAATTTAATTCAGATGGTAGTTTTTCCATATTACCAATAAATAATCTCGCGGTCTTAGAAAGAACAGTTTCTTCTATATCCACCTATAAAGCTCTAATTTTAGATTGGAATTTTAAAAGAATTATTGAAGATGGGTTTGATGATTTAGATGGTGTGAAAGTGGAAGATGAGACTCCATTAGATTTTTTGAGAAAGAATAAATTATATTCTTTAATCTACATATATTCTCAAGATCTAATGCCTCAGAATATAAAGGATGAATTGAATGCTTTATATCCCAATAAAATATTTTTTGAGACAAAGAATGCAACTAATGAAACAGAGGTTGAATATAGCAAGATTGTGACAGGCATTACTAAGTTTCAAGAAGATAATACACACTTAGAAGTGCCCTTCATTTGGAGTCAAGCTATAAATCAATCAGCTCAAGTTATTTTTACGGAATTGGAAAAAGCAGATCCGAACTGGGTTAGAGAAATATATCATACAGCAGAAGGGGATGGAGCTGAACCTAATATCGAAGTAATAAATGTATTTCATAATTTACTAAATGAATCGATTATTCAAAATGAGATTTTATCAAAAAGCTTAACGGAATATGGGGAGTCACCTAATACGGGAAATGTAAGTAGTGAACTCTCCATCGCAAAGCTATACAATAGAATTTATTATACAAAGATATCCTCAACAGCATCCCTTATGACAGGAGATATTTTTAGATTTGATGAAGATGAATATGGTATTTTATTTACACCGGAATGTGATGTGAATGGCAAGAAAGACGACTCATTAGAGTTTATAATCTTTTCTAAATCAGAAAGTATCAAAAATCAACAAGGCTATATAAAAGACCATAGAAAAAACATTGAAAAAGATTCAAATAATCAGGGGAAACTCAATGTTTTCAACAATGGAGTACAGAGTAGACATATACTACCATCTTTCCCTTTTAATGAAGATGAGTTTAATCTATTGGCCTATATTGATTTTAACAAGTGCCTCAAAATAAAATCAAAAGAAGAGTTTTTAGAGAAGCGATCAAGTTTTAAATTAAATTCGCCATACATATATCAACTTAGACAGCGATATTTAGCGCAGCTTGGTAGAGTAGGTGTACCAGCGATCCCTCTTAGTTTACGGCTTTATAATTTGAAATAAGAGACTTTGATATCTTGATTTCAGTTGTTGTGAAAATGTAACAGGGCGTAATTATTAAATGTTTTTCATCGTATAAATTTGATGTCATATTAGAATATATAGATTACTATCTAAGAACGTCAATAACGTCTTCTATATTTTCGAAAAAGAAAACTATATTCTATCTTTGTAAATACCGCCACAAGAAGTTGTGAAGTAAGCTGAAAAATAGTGAAATACAATCGTAGCCTGACTCAAGGACTACTTTTTAGACATCATGCAAACTGGCTTGTATAGCCGAGTTAAAGATATAGGGCCCGTCCCAGCGGGATCACTAACTAAAAAAGCCTTTCAGAAATGAAAGGCTTTTTTATTTTTGCTCTATTTCTTCTATTATTACTAAGAATTGTATTTACAAATTCATTGATTTTTGTGGTGTGATATTTACAAGGTCAAAAAAGTGAGAGTTTAATATTTTATATATACATTTTAGCCAATCTGAATAACAAAAAGCTTTTTTTCTTACCCCTCTGAATTGGCTTCTAAAAGCTTTAATGGGATCTATGAGGCAGTTTGATGATGAGTTTAGTAACTCCTATTATTACTAAGATTATAAATAAAGATTAATTTAAGAGGGGGTAGCCTAATCCAATATTAATTACAATTTCTCAAAAATAATTACTAACAGTCATACTTTTAGATAGTTATTCGATATAAATAATATTCTATTTACTGATTTAAGGGTGTCTTCTCCTTTGAGAATATTCGCTAAAGAAATACACAGGAAAATTGAGAAAAGATGAATAATTTAGAAGTAGAGCGATGTGGTGAAAAATTAAAAAATAAAAACTTAAATTATATTAATATATTGAAATAAATACTACATTTATGCCCGAATAAAATAACTAACTATTCCTATGAAAAACAATAACACTATATTTTATTTATTGACCTTTCTTGTAGTTTTCTTATATTCTTGCGAATATGATAAAGATATAGTTTATATAAAAGAATTAACACCTCCTAAAGATTCAGTAGAGCTAGATATTGAATTATCACATGTTCTTCCCAATAATACAATCTATATATATGAGTATACCAAGCTGACATACACGATAGATTCCAAAGGTAAAGATATACTTGATTTTAAGATATCTTTTGATGGTTCTGCAGAGATTCATGAAAATAGTATTTACCTGTATCCTTTAGCAGATAACTCGGTAAGAAAATTAACATTTGACGTACAACTTAAAACACATACAGGAAGTATGGCTGATATTTTGGGATATGAAAAATATGTGGGAAGGTATGAATACAATATAAAATTTGTGAAACTTGAAGAGAATTTTAAGACTAATCTACGTGGCAGTAAATCAGAAGAAGGATATTTACAGTTGAATTGGGATACGCCTGTATTTGACAATGCAGATCTTGTAAAATATGAACTAATTTATACGGACGACATTACAAAACAACAAGTAAAACATGAAATAACAGACCCCAAGCAGACTAGTTTTATTGACAAAAATTATATCTGGGGCTATAAGACCTATGAATTACTGACCTATTATAAAAACAAGGATGTGAATTACGAGTCTCTAAAGTCTGATTACTTTAGTCCGGAATATTATGGATTTAAAAGTAACCCTAAATTCACCTATGAATACCTAGACAGTGAATTCATGAATGTATCGTGGGCAGATACAGGGTACAAGTGCAAATATTTGATTATCGATGCAGATGGAACGAAAACAGAATGTGAACAGAAGCAACGGAAAGTCAAGATGCAGCGTTTCCGGTTTCCTTCTGATGGAAATCGCTTCAAGCTTTACATACTACCCTTTGATATGCCATATAGTGAATATGATAAAGGTATATTTATTGATTGCGATTCTTATTGGTATAATATAGGAGAATATTCAGCGATTCCTCATGCTTGGAATATTGCAAAAAATGAATATTATAATCTCAACAATGGAGAGTTAAATGTGTTTTCAATTTCTAATTCCACAAAGAAGAATAATCTTTTCCTTCGTGAGTTGGACGGTGCTGATTTCTTTAATATTTCTGTGTCAGACAAAACCTCGCAAGTTGCAATTTATAAATGGACTCTCCCGATGCCAATAAGCACTTCAGATCTATTTATATATGAGAATAATAACTTCACGAATCCGTTGCGGATAGAAAATGTAACTCGAAACGCTACTCCATTATTTTTATGTGATAACTATACTCTTTTTTATAGTGATCTATTTTGGCTGGGGGATACTAACTACGAAAGATCTTGTATAGTATTGAACAGTAAAACAGGAAATGAAATCTTTAGACAAGTATTACAAAATAGAGAATCTCAGTTTACCGTATCTCCTGACGGAAAATATTTATGCGATTATTATAAAGCACATCTCATTATCTATGAAATAGAGAACAACAAAGCTGTACAAATATACTCTTATACAAATACCGAATATAGATACTTAACTTGTCAGTTTAACTATTCTAACCCGAAAGAGTTGATCTTAGGAGGAGATATCGAAACTGCAATTTTTGATGTTGAGTCACTTACCAATAAAAATTCAATAAAAGGTAAATTTTTATATCAAGATCCTATTACCGGCAACATCGCTTGTATGGACGAGCATTATAATCAAAATTTTCTTTTAAATATATACGATAAAACATTATCTCAAAAATTAATTAGAGTTCCATTTAACTATTATACATCTGGTAATAATTCATTCTTCAATAACAGGTTATTTTTCAATGATGTGCTGGCATATCGTTTAGATTTACCCTTATAGAAATTCTTAAAATATGAATAAATATAGCACTTTCTTAACTCTATTTGTGATTGTACTCTTTTTTGGCTGTGAATATGACAAGGATGAGATTTATCAGGAGGATATTACTCCGCCAGAAGAGATATCAATAGATATAAATTTGGATGGTTTAGAAAATGGAGAAACTCTATATATTTACCGAAAGACGAAGATCTCATACAATGCTGATTTCAAAGGTAAGGCTTTTCTTAAGTATGAAGTCAAATTAGGAGATAAAAACTTATATTTACCAGAAGATGGAATCCTTTATTTCGATCCATTCGATTACAGAGGAGTAGATGAATTAAGTTTAACTATAGATGTAGAGTTAAAGACAGGGACAAATAGTATAGCAGAGAATCTAGGTTTAGAAAAATATCTAGGGTCATTTAAGTACAAAATCAGATTTATTCATAATGCTGATTTATCCTTAAAGTTTGAAAACAGTATTACTCAAGATGGAAATCTGAAAATCAGTTGGAAACCTCTCGATTTGAAACAACTGAGAGTAAACAAATACGAAGTCTATAGCTACAATGGGTATGAACAAAAGTTGTTAACTACTATAACTGACACGGAGAATCCTTTTTTTGTTGACAAATCGCACGTATTAGGCAAACAGGATTATTTGATCTTTACATATTTTGAGGATGATAGAATAGAAAAACTATGGGACTATCATACAGTTCAGATCGAATATCCCTCAGAAAGCTTAGATTCTGAACCAATAGGGCTTGATAAAATGAAAGTGTGGTGGGATAAACATATTTATAATTGTTACTATGCATTGGAGCTAGAAGATGGAACCATAATTGATTGCAAAGGAAACACAGAAGTAGAAATAAGCCACACTTATAAATTTCCTATATACAAAGACATAAAATTACATATCTATCCGGTTGACCACACCGGAAATCTTTCTTCAACACCCTATTCTAGCCAAGTGTTACAATCTAACAGAGTTAAGGATGTTTATGTCTCAGGAGGAATAGCGTATGACATAAAACATAAAGAATTGTATATAAGAGATCAATATAAGCTTTTGGCACTTGATCTGTCAACAATGGATGCGATTCCAAATAGAGTTATTGATAGACCTTATGATTGGGATTGGTGGAGCCAATATATGTATTATTCCGAATTTCATGAAAAATTGTTTTATATTGCAAGTGACTACAAGATTAATATATATGACAGAAATCTTAAGATTCAATCTTATATAAACTGGGAGAAGACAGCATTGAGTAAATTTACAGTTTTGCATGCCAGAAAAGATGGAATATTAGTTTTTGGATATGTTGATCCTAATGGACATTGGACTAATGTATACAATCTTACAAACAACCGATTAATCTATCGTGAAGGTCCGGATGTCCTTCGTAACTATGCGAAAAGATCTATGTCAAAAGATGGCACTTATCTTTGTGTATCAGAAGATAACTACATTCAAATATTCGGTTTTAATAATATAGAAATGTTCAATATAAATTCAATATCTACTTATCCTATAAACTTTCAAGAATGTATTTTTAGTAAAATTGACGATGAGGAGCTTTATGTAATAGAAAAAGAACAATTTTATAGGATGAATGCTTTGACTAAAAACAGAACATCCTATATTGTCGGAAGATTTATAACTGAAGATCCCTTTACCGGGAATATAGCATATATAAAAGATTATAATACATTTGTTATTCTTAATCATGAAATGAATAAAGAAATATACTCGACCCCCGTAAGTAGGACATGGGATTTAGGGTTGTTTAACAATATACTTACTACAGATAAGAGTGGAAAATTCTATTACCTTGATCTAAATCCGTACATCAAATAATATGAAGAATATTAATATAATATCAATATTATTATTGATCTTTTCCGTTTTCACCGGGTGTGAATACGATAAAAATGATATATATATTGTTGATATCCAAAAACCGGTAGAGAAAAGAATAACATTCAATCTTGCAGATCTGCCTTCAGGAACAACGATTTATATTTATCAGAAAACAAATTTAATGTATGACCTGAATCTACCCGAAGGGGATATATTAAAACGAAAATTAACTTTAGGAGGTAGAGAACTTCTATCTACTGATGGTTATATTGTATTAGATCCGAAGGATTATAATAGTAGAACTGTGGAAAAGCTTACTCTTGATGTCGAAGTAAATTCCGGTTCAGAAAGTATTGCAGGAAAACTCGGTTTAGAAAATTATATTGGGACATTTGAATATGAAATTGTTTTTATTCCTGATGCCGTACTAGGTTTACAGAATATTGCTCATCACAAAAATAAAGATGATTATTTCGAACTAACATGGAGTAAGCCTCAATTGGAGCAGTATACGGTAGAGAAATACAGAATAACATATTATCATGACCGTACTGAATATATAGAAGAAATACTAAATCCGGATCAAACTGTTTTTGTTGATACACGGGCGGTATTTGGTTACTTACATTACAGGATAGAAACCTTTTTCAAAGAAAGTTATCGACAACCTTGGGTCGATAATTATACTACCTCTATTGAGTTTCCCAAATATTCCGTTAAGTTTGAATACACGGGCATAAATTCGGGGAGAATATCCTGGCCAAAGAATGAGTATAAGTCTAAATATGCATTTGCCAGAGGATATTATGGTGATATAATTTACGAAGGGACAAATAACTACTTTGAAATTGAAGATTTAGCTGATTTTTCAACAAAACATGGTGTTGGAATTTTTCCTATAAGTTACGCCGGAGAATGGGTGGAGCTTTATGTTCTGCCTATGAGTGCTAATACTGTTAATCGAAATATGCCCATACATTATGATGAACTACATAGCCAGAGCTTAATTACAAGGAGCAGCGATTATGAAAATTATATTGCGTTCATAGATACAACCAAAGATATTTTATTTATAAAAAATCAAGATGAATTATGGTCTTATAATAGTAATACTCTTGAGGCGATTGACAATCGATATTTACCAAATACAATGACTACAAACTGGAATGTCCATGGTTTTTGTTCTGAAAAATCGTCTACAATATTTATTCCGAATTATGATTGTATTGACTTGATCAGTTACGACCTAAAAAATCATGAAAAGATACAATTCGAGTCTACAGAAGCACTGAATTATCAGTATGCTTATCTTGGAACTAATGATATTGTATTTATATATTCGAAAGAATCTCCAAAGCTTTATGCATACGATTTAAATTCAAGAAAATTAATTTCTTCTTTATCTTTAGATAATATGTGGGGTAATGTTGTTGTCTCTCGAGACGGAAAATATGTGTGCTTATACAATGATATTAGAGCTCTAGTTTATAAGTTTTCGGACAATGTCTTTTCTCTACTCTATACAGAAGAGTTTCCTAGTTACGGATTGGGGAGTTACGATTCTAAAAGTATTTGTTTTAATGAAAAAATATCTAATCAGCTGATCGTAACATATTCTCCTGGGACATACAGTAATGAGATGTATACTGTAGATATAGAAAACAACTCGAAATCCGAGAAGAAAAGATATTCTTATAGATGCTCTGACCCTTATACTGGGAATATTGTAGCTACGTATGGTGCAACTTGTACTGTTTTTGACACAACATTAACCAAAGAGCGTTTATCTTTAAAGAATTCAGAAACAGACTACCTTATTAATAACTTATTCCTGAAATCAGGATGGGGCAATCAAAAAAATCTTTATTATCTAGACATAACTAATTATTTGAAAAAATGAAAAAATATATTTTCTTAATTATTACTATACTATGTAGTATATATGCTCAAGCACAGTTTACTGTAAGCTACTCTTTAGGTTACGCCACTCATGATTTGGATGGAATGAAAAGTTTACTGAAGGGTATACAACAAACACCTCCCGCATCTACTATCGGAGCAAAAAATGTCGATAATTTTTCCACGAATCAACTTATCCATATTGTAGATATAGGTTACAGACTTGATATGCATGAATTCGGACTAAAAGGAGGTGGATATAGTTCAACTGGAGGAAAATTGTCATTGAAGGATTATTCAGGCGAGTATTCCAATCGTTTTATAGTAAATGGCGTTCGCTTTGGAATATATTATAAAAATTATTTCTATACTTATAGAAATAAGAATGATAAGGCTGTTTTTTCTTTTTTTGGAGAGATTTCTCCAGGACTTTATTTCTCTGAAATTAAAAATAATGGCTTTTTTGTCGTTCAAGATAAAGAGTTAGACTCATTCGATGATAAATATTCCAAGACAAGTTTTGCATTTCTCTTCCAAGCCGGAGCGAAATATTACATAACTAAAAATATTAATTTACATGTTGCCTTAGGTTATGATTTTGTAGGTAAAGCAAAAGTTGAGGATTTTAAACCTAAGGAAGCAATGGTCAATTGGAGTGGAATAAGGTTTACAGGTGGTGTTGGCTTCTCTTTTTAATATAGATTACCATCCGAGAATGTAATACGAAGAATTGAGACTATGCTTGTTGATGCTTGATTATAATCGACTAATTTATGGATTGCCTCGCTCTAAATAGCCCTACAGATTTATAGACAAAAATACATTCTCTATCCTTGTACAGTCATCACAAGAAGTTGTGAAGGAATCAGAAAACAATAAAATTGAATTGTATCCTAAGTTACGGACGGATCACTTCTTAGACATAAATAAACCCTAAAAGTTTGTCTAACTATTAGGGTTTATTTTACTTTGATTTTAGAAAGTCACTCTTATTTTATTTCTATTATATACTATGCCAATTTATTAGCCCTTTTCAAATATCTCATTTGTCATTTAAAGGATAACCAACATACATATTTTCTCATCAGAAACTATAGCATCCTTCCCAAACATCAAAAGGTAATATGACACAGAAGTTTCAAGATCGTAAAAAAATAAAATAGCTCTTTAGTAAGAGCAAAAAATGATGTATCTTTGTGCGCATTAAATAAACATCCCTTACTTATCTATATTTATGCACGAAAAAATCATTATTCTTGATTTCGGGTCACAAACCACCCAACTTATTGGTCGCAGAGTAAGAGAACTCAATACATACTGCGAGATAGTGCCTTACAATAAATTTCCATTCGGAGACGAAACTGTAAAAGGAGTTATTCTTTCGGGAAGTCCATTTTCGGTAAACGACTCTGATGCGTTTAAACCTGAACTTAGTGAAATAAGAAAAAACTATCCTGTTCTGGGTATTTGTTACGGAGCACAATATTTGGCTTATACATCGGGCGGAAAAGTAGAGAAAAGCGACTCTCGCGAATACGGGAGAGCTCATCTTGCGAAAATAGACTCTTCGGAGCCTCTGTTTGATGGAATACAAGCAGGCACGCAGGTTTGGATGTCGCATGGAGATACTATAACATCTCTTCCTCACGATTTTAAAACTATAGCCAGTACAAGTGATGTAGAGGCTGCTGCATACAAAATAGATGGAGAACCGACATGGGCTGTACAATTTCATCCCGAAGTTTTTCATACAACAGATGGTACACGTTTGTTGAGTAATTTCTTGAATATATGTAAGATGAAGCGCGACTGGTCGCCTGCTTCTTTTATAGATACGACTGTCGCAGAACTCAAAGAGCAATTAGGAGACGACAAAGTGATACTTGCACTCTCGGGAGGAGTAGACTCGTCAGTAACGGCAGTCCTTTTGAATAAGGCAATCGGTAAAAACCTTACGTGTGTGTTTGTTGATCATGGCTTGCTTCGTAAGAATGAATTCGAAAATGTTTTGAAAGATTATGAGCATCTTGGTCTTAATGTGATAGGTGTTAATGCTAAAGATCGTTTCTATAAAGCTCTTGCAGGTGTTACTGATCCAGAGCAAAAGCGTAAGATAATAGGTAAAGGCTTTATTGATGTTTTTGATGAAGAAGCACATAAACTCACTGATATAAAATGGTTGGGACAGGGTACTATTTATCCTGATATTATAGAATCTTTGTCGATAACAGGAACGGTAATCAAATCGCATCATAATGTTGGTGGTTTACCTGAAAAGATGCACTTGAAGTTGGTAGAACCTCTTCGCCTGTTATTTAAAGATGAAGTACGTCGTGTCGGTCTTGAGCTGGGTATGAAGGAAAATCTTATCAAACGTCATCCATTCCCGGGTCCGGGTCTTGGAATTCGTATCCTCGGCGATATTACTCCTGAGAAGGTTGAGATTGCTCAGAATGCTGATGATATCTATATCTCTATGCTACGCGAATGGGGGTTGTACGATAAAGTATGGCAGGCAGGAGCAATATTGTTGCCAATCCGTTCGGTAGGAGTAATGGGCGATGAACGTACCTATGAGAATACAGTCGCTTTACGCGCCGTAACATCTACAGATGCTATGACTGCCGACTGGGCACACTTGCCTTATGAGTTTTTAGCTAAAGTCTCTAATGAGATTATCAATAAGGTGAAAGGTGTAAATCGTGTCGTTTATGATATATCTTCAAAACCACCGGCAACTATTGAGTGGGAATAAGATATTGACAAAATATAAAAAAGGACTTCAATTTGAAGTCCTTTTTTTATGTCATATACGAGAGTCTTTTATTCCTTTTCTAACAAAACTTTGTCTATAGCTTCTTTTAGGGCATTTTTAGGGAGGGCACCTTGTGCCATCTGTGGCGTTCCGTTCATCGGGATGAATAGTAGGCTTGGTATACTTCTGATTCCAAATAGAGCAGATAACTCAAGCTCTGCTTCGGTATCTATTTTGTAAATATATATTTCCCCATCATATTCTTTTGCTAATTCCTCCAAAACAGGAGCTACAGCCTTACATGGTCCACACCAGTCTGCGTAAAAGTCAATTAACGCGGGTTTGTCTCCCAAGTATTTCCATTCGTTCGGATTGGCTTCATAATTAGCCACTTTCTTTAAGAAATCTATTTTGTTTAAATGTATTGTTTTCACTTTGTTTTCTATTTTAGCAGGTTCTTCTGTCTTGCTACTGTTGGTTTGAGCATAAGTTGTAAGCGAGATTCCTGCGATCAATACTAGTAATAATAATCTCATTCTATTTATATTATTTTTCTTTGTTTATTTCTTTCGATCCGGCATATTGCTGATTCTCATCTATCTTGCAATATCCTGTTATGCAGCAGGAAGTATTCACTGCCACGATAAAGATACCTAAAATAAATTGCAAAGAATGAGTAGCTACCCACTTCTTTATATACCGTTTCATCATTTTTTCTTTTTCTAAAAACAGCTACAAATATAATATGTATTTTCCTTTAGAATATATTTCTATGGTTAAATAAAATGAATAATGATATGCAGAATCTGATAGCGATTAAATTGTAAGAGGATTTAAAAAAGATAAAAAACAAATAAGTTTTAACTCCGTTTTTCGAAGCCAAAATAAAGATTCATCACACTTTCATTTATTTTTTTCTATCTTTGTTTTCTTATAATTGATTCATAAAAACATCTAAACTATATAAATACTGTGTCAAAAAAGGTAGCTGAAACCCCACTGATGAAACAATATTTTGAGATCAAGAGCAAGCATCCTGATGCTATATTATTGTTCAGAGTAGGAGACTTTTACGAAACATTTTCGGATGACGCTATCGATGCTGCCGAGATATTGGGAATCACGCTTACGCGTAGAGGAAACGGTACTGCTCAGTTTGTAGAATTGGCAGGATTTCCACATCATGCATTGGATACATATTTGCCAAAGTTGGTACGTGCCGGAAGGCGTGTAGCTATTTGTGACCAACTGGAAGACCCTAAGCAAACGAAGACCCTTGTAAAGAGAGGCATTACCGAGCTTGTTACCCCCGGGGTCTCTATCAATGATAATATACTAAATCATAAAGAGAATAATTTCCTTTGTGCCATTCACTTTGCAAAGAATACTTGTGGAGTTTCTTTTTTGGATATTTCTACCGGAGAATTTCTCGTTGCAGAGGGCACAAAAGAATATATAGATAAACTACTTACAAACTTTTCTCCTAAAGAGGTGCTCTTAGAGAGAAGTAAGGAAAAAATGTTTGAAGAGTCGTTTGGCTCTCGTTTTTTTATTTTCGAGCTCGACGATTGGGTGTTTACCGAAGATACAGCAAAAGGTCGCCTTTTGAAGCATTTCGAAACTCGCAATCTGAAAGGGTTCGGTGTAGAGCATCTGACAAACGGAGTTATTGCTGCAGGGACAATTCTTCATTATCTGGATGTTACTCAACATACTCAGATAGGGCATATAACATCTCTCTCTCGTATAGAAGAGGATAAATATGTGCGTTTGGATAAGTTTACAGTGCGTAGCCTTGAAATTATCTCAACGATGAATGAAGGAGGCAAAAGCCTGTTAGATATCTTGGATAAGACAGTCTCTCCAATGGGTGCACGCATGCTTCGCCGTTGGCTTGTATTCCCGCTCAAAGATGTAAAACCTATCAATAGCCGCTTGTCGGTTGTGGAATACTTCTTTAAGGATATTGAGCTGAAAACTTTGCTCGAAGAACAACTTGCGTTGATCGGAGACTTGGAACGAATTATATCTAAGGTTGCCGTGAACAGAGTTTCTCCGCGCGAAATCGTTCAACTCAAGGTGGCATTGAAAGCGATAGAACCGATAAGAAATGCGTTTTTGGCTTCGGACGAACCAAGCCTAAGGGAAATAGGAGAAAGGCTAAATCCTTGTCCGGTGATACATGATCGTATCGAAAAAGAAGTGCAACCTGATCCCCCTTCTCTGATTAATAAAGGAAATATAATAAGAAAAGGAGTAAACCCGGAACTGGACGAACTTCGAGATATAGCCTACTCCGGAAAAGATTATTTATTAAAGATACAGCAACGGGAAACTGAAGTTACAGGCATATCATCCCTGAAGATTAGTTTTAATAACGTATTTGGCTACTATATCGAGGTCAGAAATACTCATAAAGATAAAGTCCCTGAAAGTTGGATACGCAAGCAAACGTTGGTAAATGCAGAGCGCTACATTACTCAGGAACTGAAAGAGTATGAAGAAAAGATACTGGGAGCCGAAGAGAAAATTCAGGCCTTGGAATCTAATCTATTCAATGAGCTTGTCCTTAGTATTGTAGAGTATATACCGGCAATACAGGCAAATGCAAGTCTTATTGCTCAGACCGATTGTTTACTTTCTTTCTCCAAAGTTGCAAAAGAGAATAAATATATCCGTCCCGAGATAAATGATACGGATGTTTTAAAGATAAAGAACGGTCGTCATCCTGTAATAGAGAAGCAGTTACCGCTTGGGGAAAGTTATATTGCCAATGATGTATCTCTGGATAGTAACAGGCAGCAGATAATAATTATTACCGGGCCTAATATGGCGGGTAAGTCGGCATTGCTTCGTCAAACTGCACTTATTACACTGATGGCACAGGCCGGAAGTTTTGTCCCTGCCGAATCGGCTCAAATAGGATTGGTGGATAAGATATTTACTCGTGTAGGAGCTTCTGACAACATCTCTGTAGGTGAGTCTACGTTTATGGTAGAGATGAACGAGGCTTCTGATATTTTGAATAACTTATCGCCTAAAAGTCTTGTTTTGTTTGATGAGTTAGGGCGTGGAACAAGTACCTATGACGGTATTTCTATTGCATGGGCTATTGTTGAGTACATTCACGAACATCCTAAAGCAAGAGCAAAAACCTTGTTCGCAACGCACTATCATGAGCTGAACGAGATGGAAAAATCTTTTAAGCGGATAAAGAACTTCAATGTTTCGGTTAAAGAAATAGACAATAAAGTTATATTCCTCCGTAAACTTGTTCCCGGAGGGAGTGAACATAGCTTTGGTATACATGTGGCTAAGATGGCGGGAATGCCTCAAAGCATTGTTAAAAGAGCCAATTCGATATTAAAGCAATTGGAATCGGATAATCGCAAACAAGGTATATCGAAACCGATTAAAGATATTAAAGAAAACAGAGAAGGGTATCAGCTAAGCTTTTTCCAACTTGATGACCCTGTTCTCAGCCAGGTAAGAGATGAAATTAAATCATTAGATGTAAACAATCTGACACCAATGGAGGCTCTAAATAAACTGAATGAGATAAAAAAAATAGTATCCGGTAAATAGGAGTAAATATACTCTAGATACGTATAACTTTATAAAATAATAAGAAAACTTGCTGATCAAATTCATAAATAGAATCTGATAAATTCAAACTATTGCAAAACTGTACTTTAGGTAGTTTTTCTTTCAATAAAAAAACTATATTCGTCAAGTTTTTTTGTTTCTTTGTGTTTTAGAATAAATTAAATAACAGCTATTTCTGTAAAATAATGAATCGCAAAAAGATATTGGTCACCGGTGGTGCGGGATTTATTGGTTCACATCTTTGTGAAAGACTTTTGAAAGATGGGAATGAAGTTTTATGCTTAGATAATTATTTTACAGGCTCAAAAGATAATATCATACACCTTTTAGATAATCCATATTTTGAATTAATCAGACATGATATAGTTCATCCTTTTCATGCAGATGTGGATGAGATATACAATTTGGCTTGTCCTGCTTCTCCTGTACATTATCAGTACAATGCGATAAAAACAATAAAAACGTCTGTAGTAGGCGCCATCAATATGCTTGGTTTGGCAAAACGGCTTAAAGCGAAAGTGCTGCAAGCTTCTACAAGTGAGGTGTATGGCGACCCCAATGTACACCCTCAGCCCGAATCTTATTGGGGGAATGTAAATCCGATAGGTATACGTTCTTGCTATGATGAAGGAAAGCGTTGTGCCGAGACCTTATTTATGGACTATCACCGTCAGAATGGAGTGAGAATAAAGATTGTACGCATATTTAATACTTACGGACCTCATATGAACCCCAATGATGGGAGGGTTGTATCTAATTTTATTGTGCAAGCACTCAAGGGAGAAGATATTACGATATATGGTGATGGCACTCAGACCAGAAGCTTTCAGTATGTAGATGACCTTGTTGAAGCGATGACCCGAATGATGGAGACCGACGACTCTTTTATTGGTCCTGTAAATACAGGAAATCCGGGAGAGTTTACAATGCTTGAACTTGCAACCCTCATTCTCGAACTTACAGGTTCAAAGTCGAAACTGATATTTATGCCTTTACCTAGTGATGATCCTAAACAGAGAAGACCCGATATAACTTTAGCAAAAGAAAAGCTAAACTGGGAACCTAAGGTGCAACTGAGGGATGGGTTGATTAAAACGATTGACTATTTTGACAAAATCTTAACATAATGTGTTATAATAATGAATGCAATTTACAAAACAACAAAATTATTAGCTGTAATGCTTCTGCTAGCAACAGCCGGAAATGCACAAGATAATGTAGCGATTGTAGGAGTAAGAGCCGGAATAAACCTTTCCGGACAAGATGGAGTGCCAAGAGGTGAGCTGGACAGTTATGCCAAAGTTGGCTTCAATATAGGCGTGACGGTAGATTTCAGATTATCAGATAAAATGTATTTGATAACGGGTATGGAATACACAGTAAAAGGTTCTAAAGGCAAAAAATATGTAGAGGCGACATCAGATGCTCCGGGTCACTATTTTATTAATAACGATAAGCCTGCTTATTTACAAATACCGCTTCATGTAGGTTACCTCTGGCCTATAAACAGGGATTTTCGTCTGATGTTTCATGCAGGACCTTTTATGGCATATGGCTTAGGCGGCAAAACGCATTGGACATATGTCTATGACGATAAAGAATTTAGAAAAAAAGAAGACTTCTTCGGTATTGGTGTCGGAAAATTTGACTGGGGATTAGGTGGCGGTGTTAATGCCGAATACGACAGATATGTTTTGGCTATAGGATACGATCGCGGATTGAGAAATTTTGCACCCGGATATAATGATGGAAAAGCCAGAACAAGAAATATGTATATTTCAGTAGGATACTTATTTTAAACGCAAACAGGATTATGAAACTCAATAATCATTCTTGCCTATAACGAGCCGAGGAAAATTCATTTGGATTTTTAGGAGTGCACTAGAAGGCAGATGTTACAAGCGGGATAAAGAAGATTCGGTAAATTGGATGAAGCTTTTCCAGGATAATCGTTTCTTTTCTTCTTTAATTTTTTCCCTATAAATAGAGATCTTCTTTTCATCCGAAAAGAATTCCAATACAGCTTCGGCAATGTCTGTATTGGTTGCAGTCGGTGCTACTACCCCAATTTGAGCATCTTTTACACTATTTCCTAGTTCTCCCACATTTGTCGCTATTATAGGGAGTTCCATCTGTATGGCAATCGCAGTAACCCCACTTTGTGTAGCAGACCGATAAGGTAATACTAAAACATCTGCTGCCGAGAAAAAAGTGGCGACCATATTATCCGGAATATATTGCTCGAATACTTTTATATTATCCTTTAATCGAGACTTCTCGATAAGTTTTTTATACTTTTCAAAATCGCCATAGCTTTCTCCTGATATGATAAGTTGGAAGCTATCGTCAAGATAGTCCATTGCTTCTATAAGTAAGTCGAGGCCTTTATATTCTCGGATGAGACCAAAAAATAAAAGATTCTTTTTGTCACTTCTTATTCCCAGTTTATCGCAAGCTCGCTCTTTTTCTATCGTTTCGCCATAATTATCATATATCGGATGCGGATGTAAAAATATATTTGCCCCTTTGCAAAGCGATAATACATCTTTCCTTACTGTTTCACTTAATACGATGAAAGCATCACATCTATTGAAAAATAGTTTTGTAAGAGGCTTATCTATAACTCGTTTTTCGTGAGGAATCGCATTATGTACAAGTGCCACTATTTTTATCTGCTTGTTTAGCATCAGGCAAACAGAGCTGTAGGCAGGCACCATAAATGACATCCAATAGGAGATGATCAGTATGTCAGGCTTATATTTATTTATTTCCTTTGCTGTTTTTATATAGCTGAAAGGGTTTATGCTATTCAGCGTACGACAGCTTTCTATATCCGAATATTCATTGTCCGGAACATACTGGCTTTTTCCCGGGAATAGAAAATTAGGGTATAATGTTGTAAATGAAAATGCCTTCACCTCATTGTTTCCCGATAGCCCTCTGTAGAGCAATTCGCTAAATTGGGCAATTCCGCCTCTGTAGGGAAAAAATGGTGATAGGATAGCTATTTTCATGATTCTTTTTTATTCAGTTCTTTATGGATACGGGATACGACCATATCTTCCGAGATTCTTTCTAAGCAAGCGTAATCTTCTCGTTGGCAGGGTAGGTCTCCATATACCGAGCAGGGTCTACATTCAATATCTATTTGAATAGCATTGTCTAAGTCCTGATTGAAACCATAAAACCCTAACGACGGGTGTGTTGCACCCCAGATTGATATTACGGGAACCTGAACAAGAGAAGCCAGATGCATATTTGCAGAATCCATTGAGAGCATTACATCTAGATATGATATGAGCATAAGCTCTCTTTCCAGATTTAATTTTCCCATTGTATTTACTGTATTTGGATACATTTTAGCCCATTTAGACAGAACTCTATCTTCCTCTTTCCCTGCACCGAACAGAAATATAGTAATATTCCCTTCTTTGGATAGTTTATCAATCACTTTTTCCATTTTTTCCAGAGGGTATATTTTGCCCTTATGCTTAGAAAAAGGAGCAATTCCAACCCATTTCCCGGTTTTTTCGGTAGCTATAGCCCTTAAGCTAGAAAAGTCTTTGGGTATAAACTGTAATACATTCGTAAAAATCATGGGAGCAGGAAATCCCAAATCGTCAAATACTTTTTGATATCGTTCGATAGTACTTTTTAAAGGGGGCTGTAAGTTCTTATTAGCAATCATTTCTCTTTTTTCTTTACGCCCTTTGTCTATATAAGCCACTTTACGTCCTGTCATTTTCATAAAAAAACGGATGGCTTTAGATCTCAGGACATCATGTTCGTCGGCGACATGAGAAAAACCAAGAGTTGCAACCCTCCTGATTATTCTGAACATTCCTACTATGCCCTTGTGTCTGCCGGTAACGTCTACCGGAATAACATTAATGTTGAAGCCTAAGTTTTCGAATAGAGGGGCAAAAGCTTTACGCGTCATTACCGAAAAACGGTCTTGAGGGTACTTTGCTGCAACAGAAAAAATGACAGGTACAAGAATTGCAACATCCCCAAACGAGGAAGTGCGGATTACTAATACTTTAGCCATAATTGCAAAATTAGTGTTAGGTTATTTTGATTCTTTTCCATATAAAACAGGATTAAGAGCAGGGTCGTTATACATTTTCATTTGCTTGTATACCTTCATATACTTGTTTCCTGCTTCTATGTCCTCTAATAATTCTTCAATAGCTGTGGATAAATCTTCACGCTGGGCTAACAGTATATCTAATTTTTTAGAAACCTGTTCGTGATGACTTGCATCCGAATCTTTTCTGTCTACCTCTTGCTGCATGTGATATATTTTGAGAGCAAGTATCGATAAACGGTCGATAGCCCATGCCGGGCTTTCTGTATTGATACGGGCATTTGGTTGTATCTTTATGTCTTTATATTTATCAAGGAAATAGCTGTCGATTAATTCAACCAAGTCAGTTCTGTCCTGATTCGACGTATCTATTCTTCTCTTTATTTTTAGAGCTTCTGTTGGGTTTATTTCAGGGTCGCGAATAATGTCTTCCAGATGCCATTGAACTGTATCAATCCAATTTTTGAGGTACAGAAAATACTCGATAGTTTTTTCTTCAAACGGGTTGTTTATTGGAGTATCAACATGATCTGCCTTATGGTAATCATTTATTACTTGCACAAAAATGGAATTACTTAATTCGGTAAAAGTCATGATCTAGATTTTTAGTATTACTTATTTATTAATTTATTTTTTACTCGCCCACGTTTCCCTATCCAAATTTCGGTAATTTATTGCTTCTGCCAAATGTTTTGAATGAATTTTTTCAGAATTATCTAGATCCGCAATGGTTCGAGACACTTTTAGTATGCGATCGTATGCTCTTGCTGATAAATTGAATCGATCCATTGCTGTTTTTAATAATTGCAATCCCTCGTTATCGGGTGAAGCATATTTAGCGAGCATTTTGGGTGTCATCTGAGCATTGCAGTAGATGCCTTCTTCATTCTCGAAGCGTTTACTTTGTTGTTCTCTAGCAACAATTACCCGCTCTCGAATAAGGTTGCTTGCTTCAGCAGGTGTTTTATCCGATATCTTTTCAAATGGAACTGGTACTATTTCTATATGAATATCTACCCGGTCGAGTAATGGCCCCGATATCTTATTCAGATATTTTTGTACTGCTCCATTGGGGCAAACACATTCTTTTTCGGGATGATTGTAGTACCCGCATGGGCACGGATTCATCGAAGAAATCAGCATAAAGCTTGCAGGATACTCCACTGTAAACTTTGAGCGTGATATGGTTATTCTCCTATCTTCGAGCGGCTGTCTCATTACTTCGAGCACACTCCGGCTGAACTCGGGCAATTCGTCAAGAAATAATACTCCGTTGTGAGCCAAACTTATTTCTCCCGGCTGAGGATATGCCCCGCCTCCAACCAGTGCTACATCAGAAATTGTATGATGTGGACTGCGGAACGGACGTTGAGCCATCAGTGCTGTTTCTGTGCCTATTTTTCCGGCTACGCTGTGTATCTTTGTTGTTTCAAGGGCTTCATACAGGGTGAATGGAGGTAGGATGGAAGGCATTCGTTTAGCCATCATCGATTTCCCTGCACCGGGAGGGCCGATCATAATGAGGTTGTGACCTCCTGCTGCGGCAACTTCCAGTGCTCGCTTTACGTTTTCTTGTCCTTTTACGTCCGAGAAGTCGAAATCGAATAATTGTTGGGCATTATAGAACTCGGTACGAGTATCTACGATTGTTTTTTCCAGATCGTAATCTCCATTAAAGAAGTTTACTACCTCTTTGATGTTGTCTACACCATATACCTCGAGGTTATTTACAACTGCTGCCTCCCGTGCATTCTTATTCGGCAATATAATCCCTTTAAATCCCATTGTTCGAGCCATTATGGCTATCGGTAAAACACCTTTAATGGGGAGTATGCTACCATCGAGAGAAAGTTCTCCCATTATTATGTATTCTTCAAGTTTGTCCGGCTTCACACTGTCTGATGCCGCTAATATGCCGATAGCTAAAGGCAGATCGTAAGCTGTGCCTTCCTTGCGTATGTCGGCAGGAGACATGTTTATGACAACTTGTTGTCTTGGGAATTTGTATCCGTTTACTTGCAATGCCGAAATAATACGTTCATGGCTCTCCTTCACTGATGCATCAGGTAGCCCAACCAGCATGAACTTAATTCCCTTCGAGCAGTTAACTTCTATGGTGATAAGTGTAGCCTCTATTCCTTGAACAGCAGCTCCAAAAATTTTGACCAACATCTATTGTATTGTATATAGTAGTAAAGTTGTACTTTTATTAGTACTACACAAATATAAGGAAAAAAAAGGAATCCTTAAGTGTTAACGACTATTTGCCGGAATCAACCAGCTCATTCATCTTTTTTATTAAAGCGGTAACGGGGAAATCTCTGTCGGTTATATTACCCGAAGGCGATATAAGTACATTGTATGGTATTTCGCGTATATAATAAGTATCGAATTCCTTTGCAGACCATCCGCCTTTTACGGGTATGATAGTCCATTTTACAGAATCTGTGAAACTCTTTGATATAGGTTCGTCTTCTATATCTTTGATTATTGATATGAATTCGATATTCTTTTTCTGCTTCTTCAATTCGTTATAAACCTTTACGGCATCCTTTTTTTCTAACTTGCACACTTCACAAGTTGTAGAGGCAAATGTTAATAGCACATATTTCCCTTTAAAGTCGGACAGCTGTACATTTTTTCCATTTGCATCTTTCAGGTTGAAAACGGGAGCTATTACTCCTACCGATGATCTTTTTACTTTATCTCTAAATTGCTTTAGGTCGGCTGTCAGTTGGAAGTCAACTGCTTTTCCTTTTAGTAAAGCGAGGTTTTCATCGAGGCGGGGAATAGATGATTCGTCTTTGAAAAACGTGTTAATTAACATCACGCTTGCTATCTTTTCCGGATTTGTTTTTATATAGTTAGCCGCAATGTTAGATAATTCGAAGTTTATATTCTTTAATTCTACTACGTAGTCTTTAACTTTGAGGGTATCATTGTTGTCTGAGTTTTTTCTGTCGGCAGCAATCAAGATATCCGCCCGATTCTTTAGCAACTCTTTGTTTTGATTCTTAAATGTTGTGAGGTCATCATTCACATCACCGCCCTTCACGTTTATCAAGTCGGGGTATAATGCATCTCCTTTGAGCTCTACATCCCATCCTTTGTTTACAAGTATGTAGGTGCTTTTTGTATTCTGATTGAAATAAAGGGACATTTCTGTAAGGGTGTCAACTGCTCCTTTGAACGAAAATTCTCCTTTTGCATTTATCGGAATTGTATCTATAACAACGGAGTCGCCGACTTCATGAGACATTAGGAAATAATTCCCTGTAAGATTCTCCAGTTTTCCGGATATCTCATATTTCGATGTCGCTTTTTTGTCACAGGATATCATTACTGTAGCGCAAAGTGTAACGATTCCTATGTAGCGTAATGCATTATAGATAGACATTCTTCCTGATTTTGTTAAGTTATATATCTTCCCCTTGATATTTTGAACGTGTAAAGATACTATTTATTATTTAAACGTTTAAAAAAATAAAATTGTTCTAAAAAAAACTAATTTAAGCAAGGCTGATGAACTTGTTTCTTTCTGTTAAAATAGATTAGGACTGAAAAAGAGCCGTTTATATTCAGAATATTTGATCTTTAACCCTTGATCTTTTTCTTGTTATTGTCTTTTCTTTCCCTTATCTGGTATACTATTATATGCTCTTTGTAAGAAACGAAAACATTTAAAATCATTATCTTTGCTCGTAAAAAAAACAAATTGATATTGTATGAAATCATTCGGTTCTCTTTTTTTCCTTCTTATAAGCATATTGTTTCCTATGAAATCTTATAGTCAAGAAATTCCTTTATCTCTCGAAGACCTTATTCCGGGAGGTAAAACGTACAGCAAGTATCGTGCCGAAATGCCTCGCCGGGTAAGTTGGGCTGGTGATAAACTTACCTACGTTAAGGGGGATTCTATTATGATAGCACCTAATACGGAAAAGGAAGCAGCTCAGGTCTTACTTACAGTTAAGGATATTAATGCCAATAGTGGTTTGGGCGAAGGAGAGAGCGTTAAGAGTTTAACTTACGTTCAGTTTGTTTCTGCAACGTCAAATAATTTGATGATCGTTTCTCCCGAAAAGATCTATTTGTACGATTTTGTAAATAAGAAGTTGGCAGGAACTTTTTCTTCTACAGAAAAAATGGAGAATCACGACCTGTCAGATAAAAGTAACAATTTGGCATACACGATAGAGAATAATCTTTTTGTACAAACTCCTGACGGGAAAAAGTATGATGTCACAACCGATACTGACAAGGGTATTGTAAACGGACAATCTGTCCATAGAAATGAGTTCGGAATAAATAAAGGCACTTTTTGGTCTCCTAAAGGGAACCTTCTGGCTTTTTACCGTATGGACGAAACAATGGTGACAGATTATCCTTTGGTCGATGTTTCGACTCGTATTGCTCAACTGAAAAATATAAAATATCCGATGGCAGGAATGAAAAGCCATCATGTCACAGTTGGCGTTTTTAACCCTGCAACTCAGGAAACAGTATTCCTTAAAACAGGTACACCGAAAGAAAAATATCTGACAAATATATCTTGGAGTCCCGATGAAAAGAGTGTTTATATCGCAGAAGTAAACAGAGGTCAGGATACATGTGTGCTAAGAAGCTACGACGCTTTGACCGGAAAACTGCAGACGACATTATTTACAGAGACTCATCCGAAATATGTAGAACCAGAAAATCCTGTTCTGTTTTTGAAAAATGATCCGAATAAATTTATTTGGCAAAGTGAACGTGATGGGCACAATCATTTATATCTGTACGATACTAGCGGTAAGTTGCTAAAACAAATCACTATGGGAAATTGGGATGTCACTTCTGTACTCGGATTTGACGAAAAAGGAGAGGCTCTATTTTTCGTATCAACGGAAGAAAGCCCGATAGAAAGGCATATTTATAAGCTCAATCTGAAAACAGGGAAGAGAGAAAAACTGTCGAAAGAAGAAGGTGTGCACAATGCCATGCTGAGTGCTTCGGGAAAATACGTATGTGATATTTATACTTCACAAAACAATCCGGGTAAAGCTGGCGTTACGGAGATTAAAACAAATAAAACCTATATCTTTCATACAGCTAAGAATCCTTACAAGAATGTGGAGTTGCCTGAAATTACGTTAGGTTCGTTGAAGGCCAATGATAATAGTACTGATTTGTATTATCGCATTGTTAAGCCTCTGAACTTTGATCCGAACAAAAAATACCCTGTAATAGTTTATGTCTATGGAGGTCCGCATTCGCAATTGGTAGATAACTCATGGCTGGGTCAGGCGAGGGGTTGGGATGTGTATATGGCCGGAAAGGGATATATTGTTTTTACAATCGATAACAGAGGTACAAGCTATAGAGGGATAGATTTTGAGAATATCACACATCGCAGACTTGGTGTTATAGAGACTCAGGATCAGATGACAGGTGTTGAATACTTGAAATCTTTGCCTTATGTAGATACTGACAGGATAGGCGTTCATGGATGGAGTTTCGGTGGTTTTATGACTCTCAATCTGATGCTTCGTCATCCCGAGACTTTCAAGGTAGGTGTAGCCGGAGGCCCTGTTACCGACTGGAAATATTACGAAGTGATGTACGGCGAACGATATATGGATAGTCCACAGGAAAATCCTGAAGGATATAAAGAAACAAGTATGGTAGCACGTGCGGGAGATCTGAAAGGACGCTTGATGCTTATACATGGAGACGAAGACCCGACAGTAGTGATGCAGCAAAGTCTGCAATTCCTAAATTCTGCAATAAAGAAAGGAACACATCCCGACTTCTTCATCTATCCGGGGCATGGTCACAATATGATAGGGCGTGATAGAGTGCATCTGCATGAGCATATAACTCGCTATTTTGATGATTTCTTGAAATAACTGATAAGTAAATGACAATAACCAGAACTGATTCGTCCAATAAAGATTTTATCGAGCTTATACCATGTCTCGATGCGGAACTAGACGTAATGGATAGGGAGGCTCATACGATATGCAGTCAGTATAACGGTGTGGAAGCTATAAAGAATGTCGTTCTTGCTTATTCGGAAGGAATAGTTGTCGGGTGCGGAGCAATTAAAAAGTACTCGGAAGATACGATGGAAGTAAAACGAATGTTTGTAAGACCGGAATATCGCGGCAAAAGGATTGCTTCAAATGTATTGAAGGAATTGGAAGTTTGGGCTTTAGAGTTGGGGTATTCAGTCTGCATTCTCGAAACCAGTTGTAAACTCTCCGATGCGATAAGGCTTTATGAGAAAAGCGGCTATGTGCAAATACCTAATTATGATCAATATGAAAATGTTGATACTAGTCGATGTTTTTGCAAAAAGCTGAAATAAATACCTCGAATAGAAATTGACTCGAACAGATACATTTCTTTCTAATAATTATCTATTAATAGAAATGTGGATATGAGGGGAGTCTCTTGAAAGGTTATTTGTAATTTTGATAAAAAAAGGTAACAAATGAAATCAACGAAAAAGGTGTTACTTTTGTCACTTTTTAGTATTTAATAAATTTAGAATAAGGTACATGTACAAAATAAGCAAACAGTTCTCTTTTTCGGCCTCACATATTCTTGAGGGACTCCCTCAGGAGCATCCTTGTTCCCGATTACACGGGCATAACTATGTTATTACCGTGCATTTGAAATCAAAGGAATTGAATCAAGTAGGCTTTATAAAAGATTATAGAGAACTAGACAGTGTAAAGAAATATATTGACGAGAAACTCGACCATAGGCACTTAAATGATGTTTTGTCCTTTAATCCTACGGCAGAAAATATTGCCCGATATATGTATGATACATTTGTGGCGGATATTCCTGAGTTGTACGCTGTAGAAGTTTCTGAAACACCAAAAACAACCGCAATATATGAAGCTGATAGTAAATGAGATATTCTACTCCTTGCAGGGAGAAGGTGGGCGTAGCGGAGAGGCTTCTATATTTATAAGGCTTACAAAGTGTAATCTTGCTTGCAGCTTTTGTGATACCGACTTTGCCGACGGCGATGTGATGACTATAGATGAAATACTGGAAGAAATAAAACAGTATCCTTGTAAGTGGATTATATGGACAGGCGGAGAACCGACGATCCAACTTAAGGATGAATATCTTGCTGTTTTCAGGAAGCACGGCTATAAACAAGCAATAGAGACAAATGGTACGCGCCTTGTGCCATCCTTGATAGATTATATTACATGTAGTCCCAAGCAAGATTACGAAACGATAAAAAGCAGGATTCCTGTAGTAAACGAAATAAGAATTCCTGTTAAAGTAGGTGATACAATTCCAGATGCTTCCATCTTTCCAAAGGCGGACAATTATTTTTTAAGTCCGATTTTTGATGGAGACAAAATCAACTTGGAGAATGTAGACTATTGCGTAGAACAAATAAAATTGAACTCACAGTGGAAGCTGAGCTTACAAGTTCATAAGCTTATACATATCGAATAATGGAGAAGTTTGAACTCGATATACTAGGCTGTGGCTCGGCTACTCCAACTACTCTGCATAATCCTTCATCCCAAGTGTTGAATATAAGGGATAAGCTCTTTATGATAGACTGCGGGGAGGGTACGCAGTTGCAGTTTAGGAGGAGCAAACTGCGTTTTGGGAGGCTTAATAGTATTTTTATATCCCATCTGCATGGCGACCATTGCTTTGGTCTTATCGGGCTGATCTCTACATTAGGGCTGCTTGGGCGTACGGGTGATATTACGATATATTCCGTTGCGGGACTGGAAGAAATATTGCGACCCGAAATTGACTTTTTCTGTAAGGATAATCCTTTCCAGGTGAAGATAGAAACTTTCGACCCTAAAAAGAGTGAGCTAATATATGATGATCGTTCTGTTTCGGTGACTACAATTCCTTTGAAGCATCGTGTCCCATGTGCCGGATTTCTTTTTCGGGAGAAGCAAAAGGAAGCGCACTTGATTCCCGAGATGATAAAGTTTCATAATATCCCCATTCGGGAATTGGCTAATATAAAGAAGGGTGCTGATTTTATAACAGAAGAGGGTAAGGTTATTCCTAACTCGCATCTGACAATTCCTTCCGAGCCTGCACGTTCTTATGCTTATTGTTCAGATACAGCTTACAATGAAAAGATAGTGCCTATTATAGAGGGGGTTGACTTGCTTTATCATGAGGCTACCTTTGTAGACGAAGATGCTGCAAGAGCGAAGGCTACAGGGCACTCTACTGCTTCTCAGGCTGCACAGATAGCAAAGTTAGCAAATGTAAAAAAAATGATGATTGGTCATTTCTCGGCACGATATCCTGATAATCAGATTTTGCTGGATGAAGCAAGGAAAGTTTTTCCGAATACAATTCTTGCTAACGAAGGGTTACGTGAAAAATTGTAAAAACAAGGTTTTTTTTATTCTATTTTATTCTTTTATAAGCTTTAATATCTATATTTGCGTTTATTAGGAGTATGATTAATGGCAGGAATTAGAAAAATATTATTCATTGCGTTGTTTGCAGGGCTCTCTTTATCAGCCAATTCGGCTAGGGTAGGGTTTCCTTCAGACCCATTTCGTACTGCCGGTGAACAGCAAGATAATACGATGACTTTGGAGGTTGTGATCAATGGTATCTCTAAAGTTACAATGGAAAATATTCCAACGACCGGCTATCTTGAAGTTTATAGTATATTGGGTGTAAAGGTAAGAAGCATAAACCTAAGAACATATCTGGGTGTGTGCAATATTGAACTTCCTAAAGGCATATATATATTGAAAGCCGGAAAGGTTGCCCAAAAGGTAATAGTGAAATAAGTTTTGGCTTATTATATTTATTTAGTGAAGGCAGTAAGATTTCTTACTGTTTTTTTTATTTTAATCAAAAGACAAATAGGGTGTTAGCCTTTTTATATCAGCATCTGTAAACTCTTCGAGTAAAGACAATCTGTCTATAGACTCTATTTTGCCTTTTCGCTCCCGTATATCTATGATGATTTTGGCCCGTTTGTATTTGATATATGGGTGTTTATTCAACTCTTCAAAAGAGGCTGTGTTGACTTGTATCTTTTTAGTATTGTGCGTGATTTTCAGATATGGTATGATTTTGTTGAATAGATCATCGTCCATCCCCCATACTTCCTTCAACTGATTCAGATTGTTGTATCCACCCAGTAGATTGCGGTATTTTACTATCCTGTTGGAAAAAGCACTCCCTATGCCGGGTATCTTCTTTAGATCAGTCGTGTCGGAACTATTTATCTCTATTGTTTCACCGGTTTTTAACTTCTCCTGATGAGCGTATTCAGTGTACTGTGTGCTGTCTTTCTGTATATGATTTTCTTGTGGATAGGATTTTGTTGAATCCGTGTCTTTTAGTTTTTCTATAAATGCTTCAAATTCTCTTTCTGATTCGGGACAGATGGTTTTATCATTCTCTTTCTGAATGGAAACGAGGATGTATATTCCACCCGAGATAACGATAAGGATTAGTAATAATATGATTGCTATCCTATCTCCCTTATGGATATATAGATAATCCTTCCAGCTCATGTATTATTTACCGCTGAGGCTTTCTATCAGGGTGTTTATGTTTGAGGTAAACAGGCTTACTGATATTGCCATTACGATAACTCCAAAGAATTTACGCAAAACATATACACCTCCTAATCCCAGCAGCTTTTCTACTACCTTCAGATACCTGAGTACAAGAAATACGATTATCATGTTAAGAAATAAGGCAATAATTATATTCGATACATCATAATCTGCACGCATGGATAACAGTACTGTAAATGTTCCCGGACCGGCTATTAAAGGGAATACAATCGGAACAAGAGTCTTTGATCCTCCCGGTGCATCATTCTTAAATATTTCGACTCCAAATATCATTTCTATCGAGATGATAAATATGACTAATGCTCCTGCAACGGCAAAAGATGATACTTCTACATTGAACATGTTAAGTACCCATTTGCCCACAAATAAGAAAGCTGTCATTATTATAAAAGAGTAGATTGCAGCTTGCAGCGGGTTTATATCTCTGCCCTCTCCTTTGAAACCAAGAAATATAGGAATTGATCCGGATACATCGATTAGTACGAAAAGCACAACGAATGCGCTCAGTATTTGTGTTATGTCAATATTAAAGTCCATAGTATTTGCTTTTTTAGGATTGCACAAAGGTAAATAATTTTTGATGCATCAAAAAAGTTAAAGAGAAAATAGTATGCAGGCTAAATATGTTTTATAATAAGTGATTAATAAAAAACTTTTGTAAGTTTGTAAAAATATAATATTTGTATGAATAACCACGGATTTGTAAGGGTGGCAGCAGCTTCTCCTGCTTTGAAAGTTGCAGACTGCGATTACAACACTGACGAAATCATAAAACTCATAAATAAGGCTGAAGAAGATAACATTGCGGCAATAGTTTTTCCTGAACTATCCATTACAGCATATACTTGCGGAGACCTCTTTCTGCAAAGTTTGTTGCTTGAAGAAGCCTTGAAATCGCTCAACCGTATCTGTGATGCTACGGGCAATCTGTCTATTGTGGCGTTGGTAGGTCTGCCTATAGCCGTATCTAATCGACTTTATAATATGGCGGTAGTAGTTAGTGGCGGGCGAGTTATGGGTGCTGTTCCTAAAACGTTCTTGCCGAACTATAATGAGTTTTACGAAAAACGATGGTTTTCATCATCCGAAGAATTAAAAGAAAAAACAATTACCTTATTTAACCGTTCTGTTCCTGTGGGAGTTGATCTTATCTTTAAAACGGAATTGTTTAATTTCTCGATTGATGTTTGTGAAGATTTATGGACTCCGATACCGCCATCAAATATTTCTTGTCTCAATGGCGCAGAGGTCATTTTTAATCTTTCGGCGAGTAACGAAACTACAGGTAAACATCTTTATCGAAAATCTCTCGTTAGCCAACAATCGGCACGTTGTATTTCCGGATATGTATATGCTGCCTCGGGTAACGGGGAGTCTACTACCGATATAATTTTTGCCGGGAGTAGTATGATTGCAGAGAATGGTTCGATTTTGGCTGAAGGGGAACGTTTTTCCTTTGATAGTAAAGTTACTGTTGCAGATATAGATATTGATCGGTTACGCGTTGATCGGTTGAAGAATAAATCATTTTCCTTGTCTGAATATACAGCTATAAAAGGTATTGAGTTTAGAGACGTTTTTGTGTCTAAAAACCTTATATCAAAATCTATTTCAGATAAATTAGGTAAGGATAAAAAAGCGGACATAAAAAAACACGGACTCAGGCGATTTGTATCTCCTACACCTTTTGTCCCAACAAATGATGGGACATTGAATGAACGCTGCGACGAAATATTCTCAATACAAGTTAGCGGCCTAGCCAAAAGGATGCTGCATACCTCTATTCAAAAGGCAGTAATTGGTGTTTCGGGTGGTCTTGATTCTACATTGGCATTGCTTGTTTTAGCTAAAACATTTGACAAACTGAATATACCTCGAGAGAATATAATCGGTATCACAATGCCGGGCTTTGGGACTACCGATCGTACTTATACGAATGCAATTAAGTTGATGCAGTCGTTAGGAACAACGATTAAAGAAATATCTATAAAAGATGCCGTAATTCAGCATTTCAAAGATATTGAACATGATGTAAATACCCATGACATAACTTACGAAAACTCTCAGGCTCGCGAGCGAACCCAAATTCTGATGGATTATGCGAATAAAGTAAATGGGCTTGTGATCGGAACGGGAGACCTCTCGGAATTGGCATTAGGATGGTGCACCTATAACGGAGATCATATGTCTATGTACGCAGTGAATACCGGCATTCCGAAGACACTTGTTCGCACCCTAGTAGGATGGATTGCTGATACACATATGGATGAGTGGTCTAAAGCTATACTTCTTGATGTAATGGATACACCTGTTAGTCCCGAACTGCTTCCTATGGATGAAAACGGAGAGATCTTGCAAAAGACAGAAGATGTGGTAGGGCCATATATCTTGCATGACTTCTTCTTATATTACGTGTTGAGATTTGGGTTTCCTCCTTCAAAAATATATTTTCTAGCTAAGCATGCCTTTGTAGAGCAATATACTAATCAGGAGATATTGAAATGGCTTAGAACCTTCTTTTGGCGGTTTTTCTCTCAGCAGTTTAAGCGTTCGTGTCTGCCTGATGGGCCGAAGGTAGGGTCAGTAAACTTGTCCCCACGTGGTGACTGGCGGATGCCAAGTGATGCTTCTGTGGCTTTGTGGATGAAAGAATTGGAAACGTTACAACCATAATATCCCTTATGTTTAAAGATGAGTTTTTATTTTATAAATAAAAATTATATGATTGAAGTATTGAAAAGACTAATATGAACTTTTTATATAATGGAAGATTCATAATTATACAATACATAGATTAGGTAAAGCTGAGAATGTAGATATAAAATTATAGTATATTTAATCCTTAGTACCTAAACACGTCTCGATCTTTCAGAACGAAACTTTATAATCAGAAAAACTATATGACCACAACAAGACTTTTTTCAACGATTTTTCTATTGTTTTATTTTACTTCTTTGTTTGCTCAGGATGAACCCCCTTTCCGATTTGGGATAAGAGGTGGAGGTAATTTATATAGTGGAGTACTAAGTGTAGCCCCGGAAATCAGCAAAAAATTACATGCTGGCTATCAGATTGGATTGACCGCTGAATATGAGTTTAGAGACAACGTTTATCTGCAAACAGAAGTTGGCCTTACAACAAAGGGCGCAGTATATAAAGGTTCCGAAGTTTTGGAAGGGGGAGTAAGGCAGTGGACGCAAAACTTCACACTCAGATATGTACAGGTGCCTTTTTTAATTGCTTATAAACCTGAAATAGAGGAAAGCATTAGTTTATATTTTCATGGCGGACCTTATTTCGCCTACGGCATAGGAGGTAAAACAAGACTAAAGATAACTCATAAGCAAGCCGAAGGTGAAGATGTTGATACTACCCAAGATTCATTTGGAGAAAATGGATTTAAAAAATTAGATATTGGCATAAGGTTTGGTTCAGGACTTGAATTTGAGAAATATACTATAGGATTTGATTTTGAATATGGTCTCACAAATATTAGTCGTAAAGACACTAAATTGAGTTCTCTTCTCAATGATAGAGGATTTAAAAATAAGGGAGTATGTTTATCGTTAGGGTATAAATTCTAAAAAAGAATCGTAAAGAATATAAATTTGAAAGAAGAAAAAACGATAAATTGAAATTATATTAATTCTTACAAAAAGTCTCTTATTCTTTCTTTTGCCATTGTTTTTTTAACATAGTTCTATTACCTTTGGAGAGAGTAATCCGGATTTTGTTTATCGTTGATAAACAAATGGATAAAGATATTCTAATGAAAAGATAAGAATATAAAGAAATAAATATACTTAGGAAAATGAACGGCTTTGGCGTTTATATGTTATAAACATGGAAATTAAAAATTAAATCAAATGAAGAGTACTCTAGTTAATACCAATTTCCATTTTAATGGGCAAACAAATGTCTATCATGGAAAAGTAAGGGATGTATATTCTGTAGGTAATGACCTATTAGTGATGATTGCAACAGACCGTATTTCGGCTTTTGATGTTGTGTTACCAAAAGGTATCCCATACAAAGGACAAGTGCTGAATCAGATTGCTGCGAAATTTCTGGATGCTACAGCCGATATTGTTCCTAACTGGAAATTGGCAACACCTGACCCTATGGTAACAACAGGGTTGCGTTGCGAGCCGTATAAAGTAGAAATGGTAATTCGTGGCTATCTGACTGGTAGTGCTTGGCGTGAATATAAAGCAGGAGCAAGAACTCTTTGTGGAGTGTCACTTCCTGAGGGGATGAAAGAGAATCAAAAATTTCCTACCCCGATCATTACTCCTACAACAAAGGCAGATGAAGGCCATGATGAAAATATATCTAAAGAAGAGATAATTGCACAAGGATTAGTAAGTAGAGAAGAATACGAGCAACTTGAAAAATATACTTACGCACTCTTCCAACGCGGTACAGAAATGGCTGCGCAAAAAAAACTGATTCTTGTAGATACAAAATATGAATTCGGTAAAAAAGATGGAAAGATTTTCTTAATAGATGAAATTCATACACCAGACTCTTCTCGCTATTTTTACGCTGATACTTATCAAGATCTGTTTGAAAAGGGAGAAGAACAACGACAACTATCTAAAGAATTTGTTCGCAAATGGTTAATGGATAACGGATTCCAAGGTAAAGAAGGACAGACTGTTCCGGAGATGACAGAGGAATATTGCAATAGTGTATCGGAACGTTATATCGAACTATACGAGAAGATAGTTGGAGAACCGTTTATAAAAGCCGATGTAAGCAATGTTTCAGAACGTATCGAAGAAAACATTAGCAGATATCTAAAAAAGAGAGGATAGAAACGGATGCCAAATCTCTATATTATAGCTGGCTGTAATGGTGCGGGAAAAACAACCGCATCATACGCCATGTTTCCTGAAATGCTCGATTGTAAAGAATTTATCAACGCCGATGAAATAGCCAAAGGATTGTCTCCATTTCAGCCGGAGAAAGTCGCTATTGAAGCCGGTCGTATCATGCTTATGCGCATGAACGAAATGATGCGTCTTCAGGAAGACTTTGCTATAGAGACAACATTGGCGACCAAGTCCTACGTCAACTTTATCAGACGGGCGCAAGCCGAGGGTTATTTTGTAACACTTATATACTTTTGGCTCGAATCGCCAGAATTGGCAATAAAAAGGGTAGAGCAGCGCGTGCGTTTTGGAGGGCATCATGTTCCTGATGATGTTGTGGTAAGACGTTACTTTGCAGGAATGCGAAACTTATTTTCGCTATTTATTCCTATCTCTGATTATTGGCTTTTGGTTGATAACTCAACCGATCCATTCAGAATTATTGCAGAGGGGAACAGAACTAAAATACAGGAAATTCAAGATGAAGATACTTTCTTCTATCTCAAGAATGCTTGATCTTCAACTGAAGTCTACTTCAATTATATTCCATAAAAGATAATGAGCTATAAAGCCGAAAAAGTAGTGCCTTATTCCTCTACTGAGAATAAGGGAGCACAGGTAGAACGGATGTTCGATTCCATCGCCGAAAACTATGATACCCTAAACCATACAATGTCGATGGGTATAGATATAGGCTGGCGTAAGAAGGGCTTGTCTATGCTTAAAAAGAATAACCCTCAACATATACTGGATATTGCTACCGGTACAGGAGACCTCGCTATACAGGCTTATGATATATTATCTCCTCAGCATATACTGGGAATCGACATATCTGAAGGCATGATGAATGTTGGGCGTCAAAAAGTAGCAAAGGCGGGGTTATCTGATAAAATAAGTTTCGAGAAGCAAGATTGTATGGCTTTGAGTATTGAAGATAATTCGTTTGATGCCGCAATTGTAGCTTTTGGTGTTCGTAACTTCGAAGATTTAGACAAGGGATTAAAAGAAATACTGCGAGTTCTTAAGCCGGGAGGGCAGTTGATGATTCTAGAACTTAGTACTCCCCAACATTTTCCCATGAAGCAAGCATATTGGTTGTATTCTAGATTATTTATACCTACAGTTGGGCGATTGATCTCAAAAGATAAAACAGCCTACTCTTATTTACCAAAATCAATAGAGGCTTTTATTCAAGGAAAAGATATGACAGAGACCCTATTGAAAAATGGTTTCCGAAAAGCAATATACAAGACTTATACGCTTGGTGTTTGCTCTATGTATCTGGCTGAAAAATGATTTCTCTTTTATAAAAAAGCAAGACTCCATTCATCAAATATTTTAACGGAGTTTATCCCGTGCTTTTCTAGGCCTTTTCTTATTTTGTCTATTGACTTTTCTACTCCCAGATTTGTCTTTGAATAAAAACAATCGGCAAAACAAATAATCTTTTCCTCAATGCTCATTGGTTGCATATTGCGGTGCGGTAAAGGCAGGTTCTCTGCTTTTATTTCTTCGAGAGAAATACCCACGCCTGTATGTCTTTCACAAACCAGTGCATGACGATGATATCCTTGGGCATCTAATAACTCACGTCCCAAGTATCCATGACACACATACGGAGCTATTCCATTACACTCGATAGAAGGAGCGTTGGTAAGGAAAATACCTATATCATGAAGCATGGCGGCTTCCTTTATAAACTCAATATCAGCATTTAGTTCTGGGTGTTTCTTTGCGATCTCCAGGGCTTTGTTCATTACCTCTTTGCTGTGTCTGATCAGTATCTTATATAAATCAGAATCTTTCTTATAATATTTTTCTATAATAGCGATCACGTCCATGACATATAAATATTTATTGAGTACGAATTGTGTAAATTTGTAACATGTCTTATATTCAATATTAGAAACAGTCAATATCAAAAAAAGTTTTGTAATTTAGTAACAATAAAAATAGCCTCATGTCAATTGAGGATATATGGAAAATGAGATTAGTAAACAAACCTCGAATAGGATTGTTTACATGCTGAGAATAAACAATAAAACAACATAGTTATGTCAGATAGTGGCAATAATGAATGTCCTCTTTGTGGTAAAGATACACAAGATGGTGAAATATTCTGTCGTGACTGTCAGGAAATTGCACAAAATTCTTACCCCTCAGGTTTGCTGTCGGCAGATGAAGAAGCAGTAATATCCCCTGAGCTTCATGAAGAAGCCAATCAAGGCGAAGTAAATAATTTAGACAATGCTTTAGATAAAGATGAAACTTCACCTTCGACAGAGACGGAAGATAAGAATACATTTTTCCGTAAAAATAAGAAGCTGTTAATATTCTTCTTTGCGGGGCTCATTATTTTCATGATAGTTGGGGTGATAGGTGGCTACTTGCGTCAACAGAATTTGAATACGTTGGCAACTGAAACTGCATATTGGAACAAGTGTATCGAAGAAAATACGCCTTTGGGATATTCTAAATACTTGGTGAAATACCCCGAAGGGAAATACAGTGAAGAGGCCTATCAAAAGATTGTAGAACTACGTGACAATGAACGAAAAGCTTGGGAAAAGCTCAGGAGTTCGAATGATATAGATGCCCTGTTTGCTTTTCTCAAAGATCATCCTGAAACGCCTTATCTAAAAGATATTCGGCATGTGATAGATTCGTTAAGTTGGATTGCAGCTCAAGCTCAAAATTCAGCAGATGTCTATTTGGCTTATCTGGAGAATTCAAAACTTGGACGGATTGATGGAGAGTACATTGCATTGGCTCAGGAACGTTACGACTATCTTAGCCAGCTGAAAACGCTCGAAGGAAAAGATCTGGATGAAGTGAAGAAAACCTTGACAGATTTCTTTAGTGCCATGTCTACTGTTAGCAGTAAGGGAATGCAAAAGTTATCAGTAGATACCTTAAGCCAATTCTATACCTCTAAAAACCTATTGAGCAAGCATATCGCAGATTCATTGACTGTAGGGCGTAAAGCAGATAAAATACGCAGCGTGCTTTACACTCCTGTTACAGACTCCATAGAAGCTATTCTTGACAACAAAGGCGTTTGTTTTATTACATTGCCTGTGAAGAAGGAAGTGACTTATTCAGATAGGAAAAAGAAGAAAGATCTTAGTCAGTCTACTCTCAGCATAGAGCTTAATAATAAGAAATTACAGGCTATCTATAAAAAGTCTAAAGCTGTAAAATAGAGATAGCATTCCATTTCTTCTTAATTATCAATTGAAATACTGCTGATATTCTGTCGGGAGTTCTTTTATCTTTTTGATCTCAATCTCTTTATAGAATACTTCTCCGGCTTCGCTCTGTAATTGTATTTTGCCTTCTACCAATGGCTTTGTTTCTCCATTGTTCAGGTAGCGAAGGTTGGATAATGCCATTACTACATTGCCGTTTACAATATGTAAGCTTTTGCCTTCGTAGCATATAAGCTCGATATCGTTCCAATCTCCTTTAGGTTTCTCTATTGTGCCTTTTGCTGCGCAGTAGTAGCCGTTAGGAGAGTTAACCCCGATTGGGATCAAAGAGGCTGCATTGTCGAATACGACTCTCGATGAATCTTTTCGGGCACGGACATCCATTTGGGTTTGACCTATGCACCAGTAGTCTCCACTACTGCCCTCAGTTCCGGTTTCTATTAATTGAAATTCATGACTTGTCATCCATGTTCTCCAATAGTCGGCACCACACTCTCCGATGGAATGGTATAATATTCCCGAGTCTAAAGACTTATTGAGTCTTGGCTCCCACTTCTGACTTCCCCATTTCATCTTTAGGCGGAGATGATAATTTCTATAACTTTCCTTTGTGAAAACACATCCGTAAACTTCCCCGCTAACCTTTAATATTGGTTCGTCACCGTCCTGTATTACCGTAAATACATTTTTATAATTGTTGTTATATCCTATAGGTTTGATTGTGTCTCCGTTTGCATCTAAAGGAACACTGCCGTTGTAGTTGTCTTTCATCTCATAACTCAGATACATATCCCACTTCGACAAATCTTTATCAAGCAAAGATGTCCATCCGGTCTCTTTTTGTTCTTTAGATCCGCATGAGATAAATAGAGCGACTAACAATAAATAGCTTAATTTTGATAATATGTTTTTCATAAATAAAAATGATAATGTATTGAATGATTGACTGTTCAAATATATGGAATTAATTCGTTTGTTTTTTGAAAGTCCTATATATTCTGCTAAACAGATTCTAACAATAAAGCAAAAGGTGACAAAAGTGACACTTTTTAGACCCTTTATCTATTGTCACTTTCTGGATATACTCTGCTCTTTATCCTTGCTTGTCATATATAGGAACGAAACACTTCTTCTATTATAAGATAATTTATTTACATAAAAGTACGTTGTAATCTTATATTGAACAAAAAGAGTGAGCTTTAGTCTTTTTATTATACTTCCATTTTCAATATTTTCCTAAATTTGCAATACGTAACAAATTGAATGAAAAGAATGAATAATAGAATTACATCTTTATTTGGTATAAAATATCCGATTATATCAGGAGGTATGGTTTGGTGTAGTGGTTGGCGTTTGGCTTCGGCAGTCAGTAATGCCGGAGGACTTGGGCTTATAGGAGCCGGGTCTATGCATCCCGAAACATTGCGCGAGCATATACAAAAATGTAAGGCAGCTACAGATAAACCTTTTGGTGTGAATGTGCCATTAATGTATCCTGAGATAGAAGCGATTATGGATATTATTATATCCGAAGGGGTGAAGATTGTATTTACATCGGCAGGTAATCCTAAGCTTTGGACTAAAAAGCTTCAAGATAATGGAATAAAAGTGGCACATGTTATTTCCAGTTCTAAATTCGCATTAAAATGTGAAGAGGCAGGAGTGGATGTTGTAGTAGCCGAAGGGTTCGAAGCCGGAGGGCATAATGGACGTGAAGAGACTACCACAATGGTGCTGATTCCGCAAGTAAGGAAAAGTATATCGATACCTCTTATTGCAGCCGGAGGGATAGGTACGGGCAGTGCTATGTTAGCTACTTTCGCATTAGGGGCGGAAGGTATCCAGATGGGTACTCGATTTGCTCTTACACAGGAAAGTTCGGCTTCTAAGGAATTTAAGGAATTGTGTATAAATCTTAAAGAAGGGGATACTATTCTCTCATTGAAAAAACTTAGTCCTACCCGACTAATAAAGAACGATTTTTATACTACAGTTCAGGAAGCAGAAGATAGGGGGGCAACAGCAGAAGAAATGCGTGGAATTTTAGGACGTGGACGTGCTAAGAAAGGAATTTTTGAAGGAGACCTTTTGGAAGGCGAACTCGAGATAGGACAAGTCAGCTCACTGATTGAAGACCTTCCTACAGCCGGAGATGTAGTAAATAGTGTAATTGAAGAATATAATGCGAAAGTTGAAAGTATGATTTCGCAATACATGAAATTTTGATAATAAAAAATAGGAATTGATACGGAGGTTTTCATAAAATTGGAAGCCTTCGGTTCGTTCAGTACTTCTTAAACAGGAGAGCTACAGAATATAAACAGATACGAAGATAGCCTGATCTTATTTTTATAATAAGATTAATTATATATAATACCTAAATCTCAACTGATAAAAACATGAGAAAATTCTGTTGTATATATGTACTGATAGTTCTTTGTCTCTTTTCGGCCTGTAAAAAGAAAGAACAGAAGACTCCCTATGATTTTGAGCAGATCAAACAAAAGAAGGAACTAACCATTATTACGCTCAACACCTCTACATCTTACTTTATATACAAAGAAGAGCCTATGGGGTATGATTATGACCTCGCTCAGGATTTCTGCGACCATTATGGGCTGACATTGAAAGTAAAGGTAGCGGAGAATACCAACAAGCTTGTGGAGATGCTGAATAATGGTGAAGGCGACCTCATCGCCTATGCTGTACCTATACAGACAGGGCTTAAAGATTCTATCCTATATTGCGGACTGCAACAAATAACCCATCAGGTATTAATCCAACAGGCAAACAAGGGAGATACTATAATAAAAGATGTAACAGGCTTGATCGGCAAAGAGGTCTATGTGGAAGACAACACAAAATATTATCAACGCTTGCTGAATCTGAATTCCGAACTGGGAGGAGGTATCAACATTCATCCTGTAAATGAGGATACGATTACTAGTGAAGACCTCATCGAAATGGTTTCGCAAGGAAAGATAAAATATACAATCTGTGATGAATATATTGCCAAGTTGAACAAAACATATTATCGCAATATAGATATATCGCTTCAGATCAGTTTCGACCAACGCTCATCATGGGCTGTGCGGAAAGATTCTCCCCAGTTGGCAAAAGCATTAAATGAATGGTTCCAGGAGAATGGGAATACTCCTGTTTATAAAGGAATTACTAAAAAGTATTTCGAGCTGAGTAAGCAGACTTTCGAGGGTGAGTATGAAATCCCGAAGAATTTACCTAAGGGCGCAATTTCCATTTACGACGAACTGTTTAAAAAGCATGCTAAAGGAACAAAGTACGATTGGCGTTTTTTGGCAGCGATATGCTATCATGAGTCTCGTTTTCAAAATAATCTTACTTCATGGGCGGGAGCTGCCGGAATAATGGGATTGATGCCACGCACAGCAGCGTCTCTTGGTCTGAAAAGTCAAGACCGGATGAATCCCGATTTAAGTATAGGTGCTGCCGTAGAGCTACTCGACAGGCTAGACAAGATATTTGGTAAAGTAAGTAGCATAGAGGAGCGGGAAAAGTTCTTGCTTGCAGCTTATAATGGAGGAAATGGGCATATAAATGATGCGCAGGCTCTGGCTCAAAAATATGGCGCTAACCCTTATATATGGGAAGGGAATGTGAAGAAATATTTGGAGTTGAAAGGAAATCCCGAATATTATAATGACCCTGTATGTAAAAGTGGATACTTCAGAGCGGGACAAACGACACGCTATGTAAATGATGTATTGAGAACAATGGAACGCTTCAAAAGGATAAGTCCAAAATAATAAAATCAGAAAAGGGTATTTGCTATAAGCTGTACCCTTTTAGTTTTTCAGTGATTTTTACTGCTTCTACAGCTTCTTTTACATCGTGCACACGTAAGATGTCAGCCCCGTTCTGTAGGGCGAAAGTGTTTAGTATGGATGTGCCATTAAGGCTTTCTTCGGCTGTTGAGTCTATTAAATTGTAGATCATTTTCTTTCTTGAAATACCAACAAGTAAAGGAAGCTCAAAAATAGAGAAGCCTTTCAATGAAGCCATCAACTCATAATTCTGGTCGATGGTTTTACTGAATCCAAAACCCGGATCTATTATAATATCGTTTACGCCTTTGAGGTGTAGCTCGGCTATTTTTTTAGAGAAGTAGTAAAAAATATCTTGAATCAGATTGTCGTAATCTGTCAATTGGCTCATTGTTTGAGGTGTGCCTCGCATGTGCATAAGTATATAAGGGACATTGAGCGAAGCAACGGTGTCGAACATATTTTTGTCCATTTCACCTCCCGATATATCATTTATAATATCAACGCCATGTTCTTCTACACAAAAACGAGCGACGTCGCTATAGAATGTGTCAACCGAGAGAATAGCGTCGGGGAATTCCTTATTTATAATATTCAGTGCCGGTTTTAGGCGTTCTATCTCCTCTTTTGATGACAATAATGTAGACGAAGGGCGTGTAGACTGTGCTCCTATATCCACAATTTTGCCTCCTTGTGTTAATATTTCTGCTACACGGGCAACAATTTCTTGTTCACCCTGCTTGCGGCTCTCTGCAAAAAATGAATCAGGAGTAATATTCAATATCCCCATCACAAAAGGTTGCGACAGTTCTAGCAATTCTCCTTTTATATTAATTGTTTTCATGCAATTCTCCCTTTTACTAAGAAGTAACAAAAGTAAGAGATTTTCTGCGATTATTGCTATCTTACTTTTTCGATATTTGAAGCCGAGTCTTCAATAAAATAAAGAGGTTATATTTCTTGTGATGTTCAACGTGAGCGAGATGTCTCTTAAAACTCTCTCAATCCCGACACTTTATAGCGGCTCAGTGTTTCTAATTTTACGTTCTTGCCTACTACCACTCCATTGTCATAGAGGGCTTGTTCCACGGCTTTAAAAGCTATTTCGGGGTGATTATTATCTTGGCTGAGGTGGCAAAGCCAGATATTTTGAAGATTTTCGCTGTATATACTTGCAATAAACTGGGCAGATAAACGGTTGCTAAGATGCCCCATTCCATTGCCTATACGTTGTTTCAGATAGTAAGGATATTTACCCGCCTGAAGCATATATTCGTCGTAGTTGGCCTCAATTACCAGGTGATTTGCCTTCGCGGCATATTCTTTTATTGTATCGGTAATCCGTCCGATATCTGTTACTAATACAAACGTCTGCTCGTCGAACTCAATGTGATAACCTACGTTTTCTATACTGTCGTGAGGAACGTCAAAGGCGGTTATCTGAAATTCCCTGATAGAAAATGCTTGTTCTTTTTCTATAATCTTTCTTGAGTGCACTAAGCTTGCTCGTACAGCTCTGTTTCTTAATATACCGTTATGTACGGTTTCCGTTGCATAAACAGGGATATTGTATTTGTCACCCAGGCATCCCACTGTTTTGATGTGATCAGCATGATCATGGGTTACCAATACGGCTATAATTTTATCGAATGAGACACCGTATTCGCGCAGGGCTTTTTGTATAGAACGTATCCCTATGCCGGCATCGATGAGTACACCATATTCATTCGTTCCCAGATAGTAGCAATTACCACTGCTACCACTACCCAGGCTGAAAAATTTATATTTATATTGAGGGAATAGGCTGTACTGCATAATGAATGCAAAGTTATATAGTCCTCCCTATAAAAAAGACTTATATTAGGTTAAAAAATAGACGCAAAGAAAAAAATATCTTTTATTTATTTTAATACCCGAAGGGCTAGCAGGCTCTTATTTCTTCAGGAAGCATGTTTTAAGTACGATGCTCGATCCGTCTATCTTACAATCCACTTCAGTGGGTTCTTCTGTAAGGCGGATACTTTTTACCTTCGTACCTCTTTTTATTACCATCGATGATCCTTTTACTTTCAGATCTTTGATTACTGTAACCGCATCTCCGTCTTGTAGCTCTGCGCCGTTGCTGTCTCGTGGTGTCATATCGTCTGATTCTGCTTTCGCTTCGCCTGTCCATTCATGAAAACAGTCGGGACAAATAAACATAGTACCATCAAAATATGTATTTTCCATGCTGCATGCAGGGCAATTTGGAGTATCTCCCATTTCGTGCTAATTTTTATAGTGTTAAAAAATGAATTATACTCTTTTTCGGTAAGAAATTTAGAATATAATATATTTACTAATTATTTGAAATAAGGTGCAAAGATAAGGCAAATAGCAAGTGCATCCAAATAAGGAGTAGAAACAGGGAATGATTGGCAAGGATAAGGGATTTATTGATATTGCTTAATGAATGTTTAGTGATAATAAAATATATTATCCGAACAATACAGTTAACAAAATAATAGGTTAAATTTGTTACTTAAAGAAAAATCAACGATCTGTTTTGTGTAGATCAGAATATAATTTAGATAATATATATTGAGCCGGTAAAACGGCAGAAAAATTAAAATATACAATGGAGAACCAATTAAAAGAGATCGTTTATTCTCGTGATACAATTGAATTTGTAACAGTCGCAGTACAATATTGTGGCTATTTTGAAAGCTTTGAAGATGTAAGCGAGGCGGAGTTGATAGATAAGCTTACAAAGCTTCTTCCACTGCTTTACTTAAAAGCTTCTCTTGTGCCCGAGACAGATATCATAAATGAAGAGGAGGAACCAGAGATAACAGTAACAGAGGGAGATTATAGCTATATTTCTTCAAAGCTATATGATGTATTTCAGAATAATGATGCGTATCTTGAGGTTTTTCTTCAGGATATGAAATATAGCGACACTCCTATTACTGCCAGTATAAGCGAAGATCTCTCGGATATCTATCAGGATTTGAAGAACTTCATTACAGTTTTTGAAAGAGGTGTTACAGACAATATGAATGATGCATTATATTTCTGTATAGAGAATTTTAAGTCATATTGGGGGCAGAAGCTGGTAAATGTTTTGAGAGCTTTGCACTCACTCAAATATACGATAGTAAATGATAACCTTGATGAAGATCTCGAATCTGCTGATACAAATGAATTATGGTAAACACTATATCCAAAGCTGAATTGTCTACTTATGCACAGGAAGTTTTTCCGGGTAGAATAATCGTAATACAAGAAGAAACCGAGGCGAAGAAAGCATGTGACTATCTTAGCAAATGTGAGGCTATCGGATTTGATACAGAAACCCGCCCTGCTTTTCGTAAGGGAGTGACGCATCAGATAGCACTTATGCAGTTGTCTACAATCGATACCTGTTTCTTATTCCGGCTCAATCTGATCGGATTTCCGGCTTGTCTGGCCGAACTTCTTGTCAATCCTGTCGTTAAGAAGATCGGGCTGTCGCTGAAAGATGACTTTTCGGCTATACACAAGCGGATGAGTCTGGCTCCGGCTAACTTCGTCGAATTACAGTCTTTTGTTAAAGATTACGGTATAGAAGACAATGGCTTACAGCGTATTTATGGCATACTTTTTGAAAAGAGGATATCAAAAGGGCAACGCCTGTCAAACTGGGAAGTAGATGTACTTTCTGACTCACAGAAAATGTATGCTGCACTTGATGCATGGGCTTGTCTGAGGATATATAACGAACTTAAAAACAAAGAAAAAATAAATTCGGTCAGGAGTTGATATTCTGATGCTTCTGACTCATAATTGAAAAATATATGGCATTTATAGATTATTACAGCATTTTAGGTGTATCTAAAACTGCCAGTGGCGATGATATAAAAAAGGCTTACCGAAAGTTAGCCCGTAAATATCACCCTGACATAAATCCTAATGATGAGGAAGCAAAGAAGAAGTTTCAGCAGATAAACGAGGCGAATGAAGTTCTGTCCGACCCCGAAAAACGTAAAAAGTATGACGAGTACGGAGAGAACTGGAAGCATGCCGAAGAATTTGAAAAAGCACGTCAGCAACAAGCTCAGAATGGAGGTTTTGCTGATTATAGCAGCTTTGGTGGCGACTTTGGCGGAAGAACATATAGCTTTACCGGTGAAGACGAAGGAGGGTTTTCTGACTTTTTTGAGTCTCTGTTCGGTGGTAGGGGCGCATCCAGAGGTTCTCGGACAAGCGCATTTAGAGGGCAAGATTATACTACGGAGCTTCATTTAAGTTTGCGTGATGCCTCTGAAACCCATAAACAGACTTTGACTCTTAATGGAAAAAATTTACGGATAACAATTCCGGCAGGGGTAGCAGACGGACAAGTAATAAAGCTGGCAGGACAAGGAGCTCCCGGTAGAAATGGAGGTCCTAACGGCGATCTGTATATTACGTTCGTGATACAAGAAGATCCGAAATTCAAAAGAGTGGGGAATGACTTGTATACGAATGCAGATCTAAGCTTGTACACAGCTGTGCTTGGAGGAGAGGAAACGGTAGACACTTTTACTGGAAAAGTAAAATTGAAAGTTGCCACCGGAACTCAGAATGGGACAAAAGTTCGTCTAAAAGGGAAAGGTTTTCCTGTATATAAAAAGGATGGACATTTTGGAGATCTGATTATTACCTATACGGTGAAAATCCCGACCAATCTGAATGCAGAACAGAGGGAACTGTTCGAAAAGTTAGCAAAGTCTTAATTTAAAGCGCCACAGTTATGAATTCAGAACTGATTATTATACACGAATATTGTATTCAAAACCAAGTAGAGCCCGATTTTATTGTGCAGCTTGAAAATGAAGGACTGATACAGATAAGTATTGTTGATAACGAGCGGTATATACATATTTCGCAGTTGAGTCACTTGGATCAGTATGTACGTTGGTATTACGACCTGTCAATTAATGTGGCGGGGATTGATGTTATTCAAAACCTTTTGGATAAGATAGATACGATGCAGGATGAAATTTTACGATTAAAAGAACAATTACGTTTGATAGATTAATATTTATGAAGAAACTTTTATTTCTTTTTTCAGCCATAGTGGTTGCTTTTCCTATGTTTTCACAAAATGAGGTTTTGAGAAACAAGATTCAAAAAATGATTCAGGGTAAAGATGCTACAGTTGGTGTTGCTCTTATTGTAGATGGAAAAGACACGTTGACTATCAATAATAATTTTCGTTATCCAACCCAAAGTGTATACAAGTTTCATTTAGCATTGGCTGTATTAGATTATTTAAATAAGAATAATCTCACTCTGGATCATCAGTTGTATGTAAAGAAGGGAGACTTACTCCCCAATACTCACAGCCCGTTAAGGGACGATTATCCGCAGGGAGAGATGTATCTCTCTGTTGCTGATATTATCAGATATACAGTATCTAAGAGCGATAATAATGGATGCGATATCCTGTTTCGCTTGGTAGGAGGTACAGCTGTAGTGGATAGATATATAAGAGGTCTTGGCCTTTCTGAGTTTGCCATTGCTGCCACAGAAGAAGAAATGCACGGACCTTGGGAAGTACAGTATACTAACTGGTCTACCCCCTATACTGCTGCACAAGCTTTAGAAATATTTAGAATACAGGATATTTTACCCCAGCCTTTCCACGATTTTTTATGGGATACGTTGGCTGGGACTATTACAGGTGGAAATAAAATAAAAGCATTACTTCCCGAAGGGACATTCGTCGCACACAAAACGGGGAGTTCGTTTCGTAATGCCGAAGGGTTGAAGGCAGCGGAAAACGATATTGCAATCATACAATTGCCTGATGGTAGATATTATTCTTTGGTTGTATTTGTTGCCGACTCGATGGAAAGCAATGATGTGAATTGCGGTATAATTGCTCAAATCTCAAAAGTGGTGTATGATTCTCTTGTAGAATAGTAATAGCCGGATTTTACCAAATCGATTTTGCTGAATATACCTCCAGATTTTTGACCTCGATATTGTTTCCCCAGAAGTGGAACCCTTCTGTATTATTGCTATCGGGTTTGCGTTCCATCGAATATGAGAATATTCCTCCGTCGATAAATACTTCTACAGATGTGCGATCGATATAAATATCAGCTGAAAGTTCCATGCTCGTCATGTCTTGTGGCGAATAGAACATTCCGTTCAGCATGTTCCCATTCATATCATAATTTATCAGCCGTTGACCAAACAGGTTGAGCCCTGCATCTGCGGCGTGTGACAGCTTAATTGTTGTTTTGATGCGTAGGCAATCTGAGTTGTAGAACTCTTTCATTTTGTTGTTGGTATCATCCGATTTCAGGTTACTCCATTTTTGAATAGGGGTAAATAATTGTTCTGTCTCTTTTATCGGATTGTTTATCAACCTTACGCCGTCTTTCGTGGTTTTTAGAGTTAGCTCGGTAGGGAGTAGCATCATTCCATTGAATGGCATATCGGGTTGATTTATGCGTCCCCATCCTATTTGTATGCGTCTGCCATCACTGTCGGGGATGTTTGTAAATGTTTGTGCAGCATAAATTGATCCCGAAGTATAATAATATTTGCCAGCCTCAGGAGTGAATCTCTTTCCGTCAAAAGAGCCTAGCATATATGTTCCCGAAGCTCCATACATCACCCATTTGGTATTGTTTTTGTTCCCGTCTATCGGTAGCTCAAATAGTTCTGGGCATTCCCAAAATCCTGTAACGTGGCTCTCATAATTCCAATCTTTCAGATTTTTAGACGTGTATATTGAGTGCCCGTCTCTTTCATTCAGTACCATTACCCAATGTTTTGACGGAGCATACCAAAAAACTTTCGGGTCACGTGTATCTTTGCTATTCCATTTGTCTTTTGAGTCTATAAGCGGGTTTTTGTCATACTTTGTCCATGTACGCCCTTTGTCGAGACTGTAAGCCATGCATTGTACTTGCTTTTCAGAGCTATCTGCTGTATAAAAGGCTATCATCGCAGGATTGTCTTTCTTGTTATATCCCGCTGTATTATCATAATCAATGATTGTTGAACCGGAGAACATTGTGCCCAAATGATCGGGATACAGCGCTTCGGGCAATTGTTGCCAATGTATCAGGTCTTTGCTTACGGCATGTCCCCAGTGCATGTTTTCCCATTCACGTTCGTAAGGATTATGTTGATAGAAAAGATGGTATTCACCATCGTAGTATATCAATCCATTGGGATCGTTTATCCATCCTCGTTGAGTAGTGAAGTGAAATTGCGGACGGTTTTTTTCTTTATATAGGTTTTCATGCCCTTCTATTCTGTCATCCTGATAGATTTTGCTTAATCCTGATGGATCACCTTCATAGCTGATGTTTATAGTCTTGCCCTTATAGTCTGTCATATCGCAAAATACCCAGTAATCGGGATTGGCAGATAGGCGTATTACAAATGATCTGTCCTCTTTTCCGTCTACACCAAAACTCATCCTTTTTCTTTCTGCTTTCTGCGAAACAGGCAGGTTCAAGTATTGCTTCGTTATCTTTATCGGAATATTTCCGGCAGATAAAGAAAAACAAAATAGAAGTGAAACATGTAGGAATAATAAATTTTTAATGGGCATTTTCATGGTATATCCGATCGTTTATGTTTTCTTCTTTTTTACCAAAATAGTTTCAGTGAGAAGTTCTTGCAGCCTTTCGGGTGATATATTCGTTTGTATTTTCCCTTCGCTTACAAAGGATATTTTACCCCTTTCTTCTGATATTACAATCGCTTTGGCGTCCGTTTCTTGGGATATGCCGAGGGCTGCCCGGTGTCTTAATCCGAGAGATTTGGGTATCTCTTGATTCTGCGAAATAGGAAGGATACATCCGGCTGCTTTAATTTTGTTTCCTGATATAATTAAAGCTCCGTCGTGTAAAGGCGTGTTTTTAAAGAATATATTTTCTATCAGACGGGTACTGATCTCGGCATCTAAGACTTCGCCTGTTTCTTCATATTGTCCTAATTTAATCTCTTGTTCGATAACAATAAGTGCCCCTGTATATGTTTTGGCCATATTCATACATGCTAAAACCAGAGAGGTAATAACAGGCTCAGAGAGGCCTCCACGTTCTTTTGAACTGAAGAACCGTGCAAAGAAACGGAAAGTGCGATTGGAGCCGAGCGTCATCAAAAAACGTCGGATTTCATCTTGGAAGATAATGATGAGTACGATGAGTCCAATATCGACAAATTTGTCGAGGATAGCACCCATAAGGCGCATTTCCAGAACTTTAGATACAAGTATCCATAAGATCATAAAAGCCAATACACCATTGAATATGGCTCCTGTGCCCGATTTGGAGACAATCCTATATAATTGGTACATTACTGTAGCTACCAATAGTATATCAATTATATCTTTTATTCCAAAGTTTTCGAGCATATATGCGATACTATATTACTAAAATTCAAAGATAAGTTATTTCTTCGATAGATAATTCAGAAAAGACATCAGTCTTCTTAAAAAATCTTTTATTCCAACATCAGATTCATAACAGGTTGATGGTCTTCAAAGAATCGTTGCTGTTTTTCGTCAAGCTCATGAACCTTGTAGCCAAACAAGAGCCTGCACAGCAATCGTACGTCTGTTTCTATAACAAAAGAGTCTTCCGATTCTAATATCAACTCTACATTTCCACAGTCTATTGAATATATTTGAGGAGTATCTTCCTGCGAACAATCCGTTACTTTTATTCTGAATTTCTTAGATAGATTGTCTTTTGCATATAGGTCTAAAAGAGTCCATGCGTCTATCACACGTGCCATGCCCGGTAGATCCCTTTTTTCGGGGTATCCGTCCAGTTTGTACTCCTTGGCTATAGCTTCAAAGTCATTTCTGTTTTTTTGCACACAAAAGTCTCTGAATCTGAATAATTGATCGAACGTTTGATAAGCCATATCGATATTGTCGGAATATGTATCTAGTATTTCTTTGATAGGAATAATATCTTCTCCCTTATCAAATACTTGTTCATATTCGTATTTCTTATAAAAGTCATACAGCCATTCTTCTGCAGGAATCAGTATTGCAAGAGGGATATTTCTTTCGGCAAGTATCCTATGCGCTTCATGAAGCAGCTGTGCCATGTAGCCTTTTTTTCTGTGTTCGGGCAATGTGCATAGTCCTGCCATGTATGCAAAAGGGATTTCCTGCCGGTAGAAGTTTATTGTATACGGCAACATTTGAAGGCTTGCAACCGCTTCTCCTTCTTCAAAATATATCAGTGTATTCTCATGCTTGTATTTGTATGTGAAAAGGATATCGAGAAACTCGTCCGTATCCTCGAAGCATATTTTCCACATACTACGTACTAATTCTGCTGTTTGCTCATTGGCGAATTGTATCATGAGAACGATAATATAATGTTACACAAATGGAATAAGAATTCCTTCTTCTAATAATATATCAGGGTAATATGACATTTTTGCTTTACGAAGATTTGCTATACCCATGTCTTCCTCTCTGTTGATATATTTGTATTCAGATGCTTCGTGCTCTATAAACTGTTGGTTGATAATTGTATATGCGCCGTTTACTCCACTGAAGGCTTTTTCTACATGCACAACGAAAGTATCAGCCGTAAGTTGCTCTCCTATTGTGAATGCCACAATCTTTCCATTAACACGGATCGCACCTCCACGAAGTTGCAGATATTCGAAGTTTTCGAGCATAATTTTGGTTGCGATATAATCGTATCGTTGAGAGAAATCCGCTTTTGAGGTGTTCACTTCTTCCCATTCGTCGAGCATATATGCACACTCTTCCAGCTCTTTTTTTGAGGTTAGAGGAAAATATTCCCAGTCGGGGTTGTCTGCCTTAAATCGGTTAATGTGATTGCGCTTGCTTTGTAGCTTTTTGCCCGGAAGGTTAATTAACTTCTCAGACAAATAGATATACTCATCATTGTTGCGATCGGGCAGGTATCTGAACTCTCCCGGAATTTCGTTGCGTATTTTTTCCCACATTTCAGACGAGATGCCTTTCATCTGGAATGGTATTTTGTTTACTCTCGCATCTTCTTCTATTAATTTGAATGCATCTATAAGTGGCATTTTTCCGATGGGCATCATATAGTATGTCTGTCCGTCGGAATCCTGGAACCGAAGAAATATTGTACGGTGTTCTATTGCGTACACCGTTTTGAATTTTGCATTCCATGCGTAAAGGTTTGTAAAACAAAAGTCGCAGGCACGGTATTCGTTTCCTGCAAAAGCGGCATCTATTACTTTTTTATCAGAAAATGTAATCTGCTTAAAGTTGATCATAAATTAGGAACGTATTAAAAATCCTATAAACAAAACTACTATAAATATTGTTTAGAAACACAAGTCCGGATTATTTATATTATATAACATTTGTTTATAAAATAAAATATCACGAAATTTGTGACTTATAAAGAATCATTCTATATAAGAAAACTATCGAAAGATGTCTAAAACGAAGAAAGTGCTGGCTGTAGCCGAAACTTCATATATTATTCGTAAAGGTCTGGTTTATGTTTTATCTCAGCTAAATAGCGTCGGTAAAGTTGTAGAATTGAGAGAAATGGAAGATATAAATTATCAGATAAATATACTCAAACCGGATGCTGTTCTTATCAACCCCATGTTGCTGGGGCATACATCAAGGCATGATATCCGGCAGCAGCTCAATTTGGATAAACATACAGCAATAATAGCTTTGGTTTATAATCTTATTGATGAGCAGTTTTATCGTTCCTATGACGCCGTTATACGTATAAATGATTCGGAATCGAAAATTGAAGAAACTTTACTTAAATGTCTTGAGAAGGAAACGGGAGGACAGTCAGACACCGAGGAGTTGAGTGATAGAGAGAAAGAAATTTTGATAAGTGTTGTAAAGGGCATGAGTAATAAAGAAATAGCCGATCATCATAGCATCTCTATTCATACGGCTATTACGCACCGCAGAAATATTACACGCAAATTGAAAGTTCATAGTATTTCTGGATTGACTATATATGCAATAATTAATAAATTAGTGGATATTTCGGAAATAAAATATCAAGACGAATAAACTTGTACACAATGCAGAATGTAACAATCATATTTAATAAGAAAATGAAAATGTCGGAGCTTATAGATGCCGACTACCACTTATTATTATTGCTCAATCGGTTAAATATTTCGCTTGGGTTCGGCGAAAAAAGTGTTGAGGCTGTTTGTAAAGAAAATGATTTTGATACAGATTGTTTCCTATTCCTTGCAAACTATCAATCAAATAAATGTATAACCAATATACAAGAGGTGTTCAGTAAATTGCCTCTTGCTCCGTTTCTTAGATACCTTAAAAATTCACACAGTTACTTTCTGGAAAGAAGGCTTCCGAATATTCGCCGTAAGCTTGAATTGGTTTTCCCCGAAACAGACAAAGCATTACAAACCGTTGTTCTTGATTTCTTCGACAATTATACCAAAGAAGTATTGGAGCATATGAGGTATGAGGATGATGTTGTTTTTCCTTATGTCTACTCTTTGATTGATAAAGATGCCAATAAACAATACTCTATCAATATATTTGAAGAACGGCATAATGATATTGAGGGAAAAATAAATGACCTGAAACAGATATTGTTAAAGTACGTTCCGGGCACGACAGATCAGATGCTGATGGTAAATGTTCTTACCGAATTGTATATGTCCGAAGAGGAGCTCGAAGCGCATACCTTTATAGAAGACAATCTGGTTATTCCACGTGTAAAAGAAATAGAGAAAGAGCGCAAAAAGAAGTAATTACTCTTTCTTAAACCAACTACCCAAATCTTTTAAGTTGAATACTTTCTTCAATTTGAAGAAGGCATACAGCATGGAGGCGCATAATGTGATCCCTCCCAAATATTTGTATTGCGGTATATACATCACAATAAGAAATGTAATGCAAATCAGCATTAGATTCATCAATATCATTGAAATGATTGTATTAGTCCATTTGAAATCTGAGAGCTTACGTCCGATAATGAATACAAGAGGCAGATACACAATATAGGCAGCCAAATATGCGATTCCTGTTGTATCTAATCCATACAGCGGGTAGAGTATATAGGCGGAGAGAAGATATATACTATAATATGCGGCTTCAGATATAAAAAACACAAATCCTCTATTCTTTACCAACATAATAAAGGCTATCGGCCAACTTAGTACTTTCAAAAATGAACCTGCTACTTGCCAGCATAAGAGTGTATTCGCCCCCGAAAACTTTCCGGAATAGAGAACTGAGAGAGCGAGGTCGGAGAATAGCATCATGCCTATAACAATAGGAGAGGCAATAATCAGTACGATATAGCTCTGTTCATTTATGAGTGCTTTCATTTTATCCTTTTCGCTCGCTATTGCCGAAAGACGAGGATAAAAGTCTGATCCCATTGATCTGAGTATGAGTGCAAGATATACATTTGTTATTGTCCATGCCGATTGAAATAGTCCGGCCGCTTCAATATCATCGGTTCGTGTGATGTATGCTCTGATGAGAAACATACTCACAGTACTTACAAGTCCTGCCGATACAATATAAATTCCAAGTTTTAGAGAGTTTAATCCTTCGTGGAAAGCTTCTTTATTTGAGATGTTAGCTTTCTCTATACTTTGTTTCTTGTAATAAAATTCAACACAGAGAAAAGATATTCCTCCCGATACGATAAAAGCAGGGATAATACCTTCCAGCCCGAAGATAAAATATATAGGAATGGTGATAATTAAGCCTATTAAGCTACCCCATACAGCGGATTTTGCCATCTCGGGAATTTTGCGCATCCCCTGTAATATGGTCGATTTGCCTGTTGTAAGTATTGCAAGAAATACGCAAATAGCCAAGCCAGCAATTGGTAGAGTATATTTGTTGCTGTCGAATGCCCAAAGACTAATCGGATAGCATAAGATGAGGCAAATGACAGAGCCTATGATTGCCGACCATTTGAACCAAATATTAAGGCGTGATATTACTCTATTGAGGGCTGTCAGGTCTTTTTGGGCTTCGGTTTCGGCTATGTCTTTTACTCCCGCAGTATCTAGTCCGAGGCTTAACCCTGATCGCATCATATCTATGATAGACTGGTAGATACCGATAATACCTATCCCCGTGGGTCCTAGCAATATGGCAATAATCTTGGTTCGGATGATACCAATGAGAATAATCAATGCCTGAGATCCGCCAAAAATGGTGGTAGACTTTATTATCTGTTGATATGAAGATTTCTTGCTCAATGTTATACTTTAAGGTTTGGTCTTTATTTCAAAGCTGTTTTTAATTGTCTCAAAGCTTTTGTTCAGACTATCTTCCGTGTCGCTTTGTATTATGATTAGATAGCTCATATTTCCTGCTTTAAGAGCGAATGTGTTTCCATAAGATTTTTTAGAATCTCTAACGATCGTAAATTCAGAAGATAATGCATCATATTTGCCAAATTTGGATGGAATAATTTTCTCTGCTGAGTATTCAAACTTTGTTCTGTCTACATTTCTTTGATGCGTTTTTATTACTTCCTTTAAGTCTGTACTTTTTTCTGTAAATGTTATGAATATAATGTTATTTCCTTCTTTTCCTTTTATGGAATATGATTCTCCGGGTAATTCGTTTGTTTCTACAGTCCAGCTATGTGGATATTCGAAAAGTACCCCTTCATAAAAAAGTTTTTTTTCAGCATTGCCGCTAATGCATGAAAGAAAACAAGTAATTAACCCTATGTTTAGCGCAAGAAAGAGAGCGGATCTGTTCATGTTACTTTTGATGAATGATTATGCAAATCTATTATTTTTTTACTGTTTTGCGCTAAATATCAATGTCAAACGAAGATAAAATGCATCGATACTGTATTGTGGTTCTTAAATAATGTTCGGATTTCTGAATATTAAATATTAGTTGCATAGACAACATGTATTTGATAATCAATAAGATAATGTTCATTTTTAACATGGTTTCTTTTGAAACTAATAGATTCCTTATATCTTTGTGCCCAATTTTAATTAATTATATCAAATGAATATGAAGAAGACATTGGCTATTGCTGTTTTAGCCCTGTGTAGTACCTCGCATGTCTTTGCAGGAGGTATTCTTACCAATACGAATCAGAGTGCGCATTTTATCAGAATGGTTGCTCGTGACGCATCTGTGCAAATAGACGCCGCTTATACAAATCCTGCGGGGCTTGTAAAACTTAACGATGGTTTCCATTTTTCTTTTTCCAATCAGAGTGCTTTTCAGACAAGAACGATAACTTCCACTTTTGCTCCATTTGCAGGGTTTGGTGGCGATGCTACAAAAAGTTTTAAGGGAACAGCTTCAGCTCCGATCATTCCTAGTATTCAGGCTGCATACAAAAAAGGTAAATGGGTGCTTTCCGGAAATATTGCAGTGACAGGCGGTGGCGGTAAAGCTACATTTAATGATGGGTTGCCTTCTTTTGAATCAACTATATCAATGTTGCCCGGTTTGCTTGCTGCGAGCGGAATTACCACAAATAACTATTCGGTAGATGCATATATGCGTGGTTCATCATTTATATATGGTGCTCAGATCGGAGGAAGTTATGCTATTAATAATATGTTTTCGGTATATGGCGGTTTTCGTCTTAATATAGTAAATAACAGGTACGAGGGACATTTGAGGAATATATCTTTTAACCCTCAACACCCCATGTTAAATCCTACAGGAGGCATGATGTCTGCTCAGACCTTTTTTAATGACGCTGCTTCGTTGGCGAAGGGAACTGCTGCAAATCTGAATCCTTTTATCGAAAGTGGAGCCGGTGCATATACTGTGGGACAACTGATTACTGCAGGAAAGCTGTCACAAGCGATGGCCGACCAACTAAGGGCAGGATTGAATATTGGCAATGCCGAGCAGTTTAATCAAATGCAGATACAGCAGGTTCAGGCCGGATATGTAGTTGCAGGCCAGGCGTATGAAAGTAATGCAAAAGCTGTAGCTGACAAAAATCTTGATTCATCACAATCCGGATGGGGTATATCTCCTATTCTTGGATTCAATTTCAGTTATAATAATCTGAATGTCGGTATGAAATACGAGTTTCGTACAGCTCTCAACGTAGAGAATAAAACCAAAGTTGATGATACAGGCTTGTTTAAAGATGGAGTAAATACTCCTCACGATATTCCTGCTCTATTCACAGTAGGGGCTTCTTATCAGATTACACCGAAGCTATTGGCAAGTGTTGGTTATCACCACTTTTTCGACTCAGATGCTAAAATGGCAGACGATAAACAAAAGCATATAAACGGAGGTACAAATGAATATTTATTTGGAGCCGAGTATAAAATAGACGACATGTTCTTGGTAAGTGCCGGAGGGCAAATCACCCGCTATGGCGTAAAAGATGAGTATCAGAGAGATTTAAGTTTCTCTATCAATTCATATTCTATAGGTTTAGGTGGTGCTGTAAATGTTGCCAAAAACGTTCTTATAAATGTAGGTTACTTCTGGACAACATATTCAGACTGGACAAAAGATAATCCAAAATATGTTGCAATACCGAATACCAACCCTCAGGCTTATCTTGCTGGGAAAGACGTATTCTCACGTACCAACAAGGTATTTGCTGCGGGAGTGGACTTTTCATTCTAACAGAAGCGTTTTATAAAAACTACGGAATTTTAGTGGCAAGATGGAATGTTCAAGTTCCATCTTGCTTTTTTTGTTCAATTTTCTTTTCAAATATTTGTGTAATTAGCTGATTATGTCTACATTTGCAACCCGAATAATGCATGAAAAGGGCTTGTTCTGATGGCAATGTGTTGATTGTCATTCGAATAGTGTTCGTTTCTTGTGTTATTTGCTAATTAAATGTATAATTAAAAACTGAATTTAAAAAGTTCTAAAGATTAAAACAACATGCCTACAATTCAACAATTAGTAAGAAAAGGACGGGCGGTTTTGGTTGAAAAGAGTAAGTCTCGTGCATTGGATGCATGTCCTCAACGTAGAGGTGTTTGTATCCGTGTATATACAACAACTCCTAAGAAACCTAACTCAGCGATGCGTAAGGTAGCACGTGTGCGTTTAACAAATTCAAAAGAGGTGAATGCTTATATACCTGGAGAAGGTCACAATTTGCAGGAGCACTCAATTGTACTTGTTAGAGGTGGTCGTGTGAAAGACCTTCCGGGTGTTCGTTACCACATTGTACGTGGAACATTGGATACTGCAGGAGTAAATGGTCGTACACAACGCCGCTCTAAATACGGAGCAAAACGTCCTAAACCGGGAGCACCAGCGGCAGCTGCAGCTAAGGGTAAGAAAAAATAATTACCTGAGGCAATCCCTTTAACCGAGATTTTTAATTAAGTATTAAAACGGTTTAAGTTTATTGGATAGGCTATATATAGGTTGAGTAAATAGTTCGGCGGAACTTTTGAAGGCATCTAAAATTGGCAACCAAAAACAAAAACAAAATTTTTCAGTAAAAAAATGAGAAAAGCAAAACCAAAGAAAAGACAGATCCTACCGGATCCTGTTTTCGGTGATGTAAAGGTTACAAAGTTTGTTAACCACTTAATGTATGATGGTAAAAAATCTACTGCATTCGATATCTTCTATACTGCATTGGAGATCGTGAAGAAGAAATTACCAAACGATGAAAAAACTGCTCTCGAGATATGGAAAGCAGCTCTAGATAATGTAACTCCTCAAGTAGAAGTGAAGTCACGCCGTGTAGGTGGTGCAACATTTCAGGTTCCTACCGAAATTCGCCCAGACCGCAAAGAATCTATCTGTATGAAAAATCTTATCCTTTATGCTCGCAAGAGAGGTGGTAAGACTATGGCAGACAAATTAGGCGCAGAAATCTCAGATGCATACAACAATCAAGGAGGCGCATTCAAAAGAAAAGAAGATATGCATAGAATGGCTGAAGCTAACCGTGCATTCGCTCATTTCAGATTCTAACAAAAAGGAAGAGTTAAAAAACAATGGCAAAGGTTAATGACAGTTTAAAGAATACAAGAAATATAGGCATCATGGCGCACATCGATGCCGGTAAAACCACTACTTCTGAACGTATCCTGTTCTATACCGGTCTTACACATAAGATTGGAGAGGTACATGATGGCGCTGCCACTATGGACTGGATGGAGCAAGAGCAAGAAAGGGGTATTACTATTACATCTGCCGCTACCACAGCAAGCTGGAAGTATGACAATGAAATGTTTAAGATCAACTTGATCGATACTCCCGGACACGTTGACTTTACAGTAGAGGTAGAGCGTTCACTCCGTATTCTTGATGGGGCAATTGCTGCTTACGATGCAGTAAGTGGTGTTGAACCTCAGTCGGAAACAGTATGGCGTCAGGCTGACAAATACGATGTTCCTCGTATGTGTTATGTAAATAAAATGGACCGTTCGGGAGCAGATTTCTTTGAAGTGGTACGCCAAATAAAAGAAATGTTGAATGGTAACCCATGTCCGGTTCAGATTCCAATTGGAGCAGAAGAACACTTCAGAGGAATCATCGACCTTATCAAAATGAAGGCGATGTACTGGCATGATGAAACAATGGGTGCAGACTATGAGTTGGACGAAATTCCTTCCGAATATCTAGCTGAAGCTCAAGAGTGGAGAGAAAAAATGCTTGAAAAAGCTGCAGAATGTGATGAAACGTTGATGGAGAAATTCTTTGATGATCCGTCTTCAATCACAGAAGAAGAAATTATCGCAGCATTACGCATCGGTACTCTTTCTATGCAGATCAATCCAATGTTGTGTGGTTCTTCTTTCAAGAACAAAGGAGTTCAACCGTTATTGGATGCTGTATGTAAATTCTTGCCTAGCCCAATAGATACTGTAGCTATCGAAGGAACAGATCCAAGAACAGGTGCTACTATCGTTCGCCACCCAAGCCCAAGTGAGCCGATGGCTGCTTTGGCATTCAAAATCGCAACAGACCCATTCGTAGGACGTTTGTGTTTCTTCCGTGTTTACTCGGGAGAATTAGCAGCCGGATCGTATGTTTATAACAGCCGCTCTGAAAAGAAAGAACGTATCTCACGTTTGTTCCAGATGCACTCTAACAAGCAAAATCCGAAAGACGTAATTGGTTGTGGAGATATAGGTGCAGGGGTAGGATTTAAAGATATTCGTACAGGTGATACACTATGTGACGAAAACAATCCGATCGTACTTGAATCTATGGACTTCCCAGAACCGGTTATTGGTATCGCTGTTGAGCCGATCACACAGAAAGATGTGGATAAATTGGCTACAGGATTAGGTAAGCTTGCTGAAGAAGATCCAACATTCCGTGTTCATACCGATCAGGATTCAGGTCAGACTATTATCGAAGGTATGGGTGAGCTTCACCTTGAAATTATCATCGACCGTCTGAAACGTGAGTTTAAGGTTGAATGTAATCAAGGTCGTCCTCAAGTATCATATAAAGAAGCAATTACTCAAACTGTTGATCTTCGTGAGGTTTACAAAAAACAAACCGGGGGTCGTGGTAAGTTTGCCGATATTATTGTTAAAGTTGGTCCAACAGATCCTGGATTTGAAGGAGAACTTCAATTTATCGATGAGGTGAAAGGTGGTAACGTTCCTAAGGAATTTATCCCTTCAGTTCAGAAAGGATTTGCTGCTGCAATGAAAAATGGTGTCCTTGCAGGATATGCGCTAGATAAACTAAAAGTTGTTCTTATTGATGGTTCTTACCATACAGTGGACTCTGACCAGTTGTCATTCGAACTTTGTGCTAAGCTTGCTTTCAGAAATGCATGTGAGAAAGCCGGACCTACATTGCAAGAACCTATCATGAAACTGGAAGTAGTAACTCCGGAAGAAAGCATGGGTGATGTGATTTCTGACCTTAACAAACGTCGTGGTCAGGTAGAAGGTATGGAGTCTAGTCGTTCAGGTGCACGTATCGTGAAAGCTAAAGTGCCTTTGGCAGAAATGTTTGGATATGTGACTTCTTTGAGAACAATCACTTCGGGTAGAGCAACGTCAGCAATGACATTCTCTCATTATGAAGAAGTTTCGCCATCTATCGCACGTCAGGTATTAACTGAGGTTAAAGGTCGCGTTGATTTGATCAAATAACAAAAGAGACTGCAATTAGTAAATGACTCTTAATTGCAGTCTTTAATATTTTTATATAGAATTTATTTTAATAATTAACTAAAAACAAACGATGAGTCAGAAAATTAGAATTAAACTGAAATCGTACGATTACACATTGGTAGACAAGTCTGCTGAGAAAATCGTGAAAACAGTGAAAGCAACTGGTGCAGTAGTAAGCGGTCCAATTCCGTTACCAACTCACAAACGTATTTTTACTGTAAACCGTTCAACTTTCGTAAACAAGAAATCTCGTGAGCAGTTCGAACTATCTTCTTATAAAAGATTGATCGATATCTACAGCTCAACAGCAAAAACTGTAGATGCACTCATGAAGCTGGAATTGCCAAGTGGTGTAGAAGTAGAAATCAAAGTTTGATGAAAATTTATATTAGTTTAAATAAATAATTTAGAGAAATGCCAGGATTATTAGGAAAGAAAATCGGAATGACATCCGTATTCAGTGCCGAGGGAAAAAATATTCCATGCACTGTTGTCGAAGTGGGTCCTTGTGTTGTTACTCAGGTTAAAACATCTGAAAAAGATGGTTACGAGGCTGTACAGGTAGGCTTTGTTGAAAAGAAAGACAAACATACCAGCAAGCCCGAAATCGGACATTTCAAGAAAGCCGGGGTTGCACCTCAAAGACACTTGGCCGAGTTCAAGTATGAAGAGAAATACAATCTAGGAGACGTTATTACAGTAGACGGAATGTTCTCAATGGACGACCCTTTTATTGACGTAACTGGAGTGTCGAAAGGTAAAGGTTTCCAAGGGGTTGTTAAACGCCATGGTTTCCGTGGGGTAGGAGAAGCTACTCTAGGACAACATAACCGTCTTCGTGCTCCGGGTTCTATCGGAGCTTGTTCGTACCCTGCAAAGGTGTTTAAAGGAACAAGAATGGGTGGTCAGATGGGTAACAAACAAGTTACTGTTCAAAACCTTGTGATTATTAAAATAATTCCGGAACATAATCTTTTGTTAATAAAAGGTTCAGTACCGGGAAGTAAAGGTTCAATCGTTAGAATAGAAAGATAATGGAACTGAGTGTATTAGATAAAAACGGTAAAGAAACCGGTAAAAAAGTAGCGTTGAACGATGCTATTTATGCAATTGAGCCTAACGATCATGTTCTTTGGTTGGACGTGAAGCTATATCTTGCGAATCAACGTCAAGGTACTCACAAGACTAAAGAAAGAAGTGAGATGTCGGGAAGTACACGTAAGTTGATCCGTCAGAAAGGTGGAGGTGGTGCTCGCCGTGGTGATATCAATTCACCTGTATTGGTTGGTGGAGCACGTGTATTTGGTCCAAAACCAAGAGACTATGGCTTCAAATTGAACAAAAAAGTAAGAGTACTTGCTCGTAAATCTGCCCTTGCTGCTAAAGCAAAAGAAAATCAAATATTGGTAGTTGAAGACTTGTCTTTCGACTCTCCAAAAACTAAGGATTTTGTAGCATTGGCTAAAAATTTGCAAGTGGCTGATAAAAAGATACTTCTAGTTTTGCCAGACCAAAATAAAAATGTATATTTGTCGGCTCGTAATTTAGAAAGAGTAAAAGTTGTAAAAGCTTCTGATTTAAATACTTACTCAATACTTAACTGTACAAGTCTAGTATTGGCTGAGTCTTCGGTTGCTATTATAGATAATCTTTTATTAAAAGCATAAGGAGAGAATACTATGGGAATTTTGATAAAACCAATTTTAACAGAAAAGCAAACCGCGATTTCAGAAAAGTTTCCGAATCGTTACGGTTTTCGTGTTGCTCCAGGTGCAAACAAAGTGGAGATTAAGAACGCAGTAGAAGAGCTTTATGGCGTAACAGTTAAGTCTGTAAATACAATTAACTACTCCGGAAAGCTAAAAAGCCGTTACACAAAAGCTGGTGTGATAAAAGGTAAAACTCCTGCATTCAAGAAAGCAATAATCACCCTGAAAGAAGGTGAAAGTATAGACTTTTTTAGTAATATCTAAATAAAAAATGGCAGTACGTAAATTAAAGCCCACAACACCGGGGCAGAGACACAAAATTATTGGTACATTCGAAGAAATCACTGCAAGTGTACCAGAAAAATCCCTTGTAGTCGGTAAAAAAGCGTCTGGTGGCCGTAACAATACCGGTAAGATGACTATGCGTTATCTCGGCGGCGGTCATAAGAGAAAATTCAGGCTCATAGACTTCAAGAGAACGAAAGACGGAATTCCAGCCACTGTAAAAACAATCGAATATGATCCGAACCGTTCGGCTCGTATCGCTTTGTTGTATTATGTAGACGGAGCTAAAACTTATATCTTAGCGCCAGAAGGTTTGGAAGTAGGTCAAACAGTGGTATCCGGAGCTGATGCTGCTCCTGAGGTTGGTAATGCATTGCCTTTGGCAAAAATTCCAATCGGTACAGTTGTTCATAATATCGAACTTCGTCCTGGTCAGGGAGCTAAAATGGTTCGTTCGGCAGGTGCTTTTGCACAGTTAACTTCTCGCGAAGGAAACTACGCAATCATAAGAATGCCTTCAGGCGAAACACGTAAGATCCTTGCAACATGCAAAGCTACTATCGGTAGCGTAGGAAACTCAGATCACGGACTAGAGAAATCAGGTAAAGCCGGTCGTTCTCGTTGGCTTGGCCGCCGTCCTCACAACCGAGGTGTAGTAATGAATCCTGTCGATCACCCAATGGGTGGTGGTGAAGGTCGTGCTTCAGGAGGTCACCCACGTTCACGTAAAGGATTGTACGCTAAGGGTCTCAAAACTAGAGCTCCTAAGAAACATTCTTCTAAGTACATAATCGAAAGAAGAAAAAAATAATAACCTGATTAATCAATAAAAAATTATGAGTCGTTCGTTAAAAAAAGGCCCGTATATTAATGTTAAGCTTGAGAAAAAAGTCTTGGCCATGAATGAGTCAGGTAAGAAAGCTGTGGTTAAGACATGGGCAAGAGCTTCAATGATATCTCCCGACTTTGTAGGTCATACTATTGCTGTTCACAACGGAAATAAATTTATTCCTGTATATGTGACAGAAAACATGGTAGGACACAAGTTAGGAGAATTCTCTCTTACACGTACATTCCGTGGACACGGAGGTAATAAGAAAAAATAATTGGAGCAGAAGCCAGTAAATTAATAAAAAGTAAACATTAAAATGGGTAAAAGAAAACATATAGTAGCTGAAGCAAGAAAAGAAGCTAAAAAGACTATTGCTTTCGCCAAGCTGAATGATGTTCCTACTTCTCCACGCAAAATGCGCCTTGTTGTCGACATGATACGTGGAATGGAAGCATTTAGGGCTCTTGGTGTATTGAAATACTCAAATAAAGAAGCTGCTGCAAGAATAGAAAAATTGTTACGCTCTGCTATCGCCAACTGGGAAGCAAAAAATGAGCGTAAAGCAGAAAGTGGAGAGTTGTATGTATCATTGGTAAACGTAGATGGTGGAGCCATGCTGAAAAGAATGCGTCCAGCTCCGCAGGGAAGAGGTTACAGAATACGTAAACGTTCAAATCATGTGACCCTTCACGTAGATACACTTAATAAAGAAAATCAAAATTAATTAGCAGATGGGACAAAAAGTTAATCCAATAGCAAATCGTTTAGGTATCATCCGTGGATGGGATTCTAATTGGTATGGAGGCAAAAGATATGGAAATACTTTGTTGGAAGACAGCAAAATCCGTAAATATCTGAATGCCCGTCTGGCTAAAGCTAGTGTATCTCGCATCGTTATCGAAAGAACTTTGAAACTTGTAACTATCACAGTTTGTACAGCTCGTCCGGGTATCATCATCGGTAAAGGCGGACAAGAAGTAGATAAGCTGAAAGAAGAGTTGAAGAAGATTACAGATAAAGATATCCAAATCAACATTTTTGAAATCAAAAAACCAGAGTTGGACGCAGTTATCGTTGCCAACAATGTAGCCCGTCAGGTAGAAGGTAAAATCGCTTACCGTCGTGCTATAAAAATGGCAATTGCTTCAACAATGAGAATGGGTGCAGAAGGTATCAAAATTCAAATATCAGGTCGTCTGAATGGTGCAGAAATGGCTCGTTCCGAAATGTACAAAGAAGGACGTACACCACTTCATACATTCCGTGCCGATATTGATTATGCACATGCCGAAGCCCTAACAAAAGTTGGTTTGATTGGTATTAAAGTATGGATTTGCCGTGGAGAAGTTTACGGTAAGAAAGACCTTGCTCCTTCATTCACAGCAGCCAAAGATGGTGGACACTCTGGTAACAGAGGTGGAGACAACCGTCGCAACGACAGAGGTGACCAAGGAAAAGGTTTCAAGAGAAATAAGAGAAAGTAATTAAAAAACGTTTGAAGTAAAATGTTACAACCGAAGAAAACAAAATTCAGAAGACAGCAAAAAGGTCGTATGAAAGGTAATGCTCAGAGAGGGCATGAACTGGCTTTCGGTTCGTTTGGCATCAAAACCCTGGAGAACAAATGGATCACAGGGCGCCAGATAGAAGCGGCCCGTATTGCAGTAACTCGTTACATGCAGCGTCAAGGACAAGTTTGGGTTAGAATTTTCCCTGACAAACCAATCACTAAGAAACCTGCCGAAGTCCGCATGGGTAAAGGTAAGGGATCTCCTGAAGGGTTCGTTGCACCGGTTACACCTGGTAGAATACTATTCGAAATCGAAGGAGTATCTTATGATGTGGCAAAAGAAGCATTGCGCCTTGCAGCACAAAAGCTTCCTGTGACTACTAAATTTATAGTTCGCAGAGATTATGACTTAACTCAAAACGCTTAAGAAGTATGAAAATTGCAGAAGTAAGAGAACTTTCGGACAAAGAATTGAAAGAAAGATTAGATGCTGAAAAAATAGCATTAAACCAATTGGTGTTAAACCACAGTGTATCTCCATTGGATGCTCCGACTAAGATTAAAGAAAAGCGTCGCGATATCGCACGTTTCTTAACAGAGATCCGCCACAGAGAACTAAAAAATAAATAAGAGCTGATGGAAACGAGAAATTTAAGAAAAGAAAGATTCGGGGTCGTTTTCAGCAACAAGATGGACAAAACCATCACAGTAGCTGTAAAATGGAAAGAAAAACACCCTATTTATGGAAAATTCGTTAACAAAACGAAGAAATATCATGCTCACGACGAAAAGAACGAGTGTAACATCGGCGACACAGTACGCATTATGGAAACTCGTCCGTTGAGTAAAACTAAAAGATGGAGATTAATCGAAATAATCGAAAGGGCTAAATAATTATGATACAACAAGAATCAAGACTAGTAGTTACTGATAACAGTGGAGCTAGAGAATGCTTATGTATCCGCGTATTAGGCGGTACAAGAAGACGTTATGCGTCTGTAGGGGATGTGATTGTGGTTGCTATCAAGAATGTAATCCCTTCGAGTGATATTAAGAAAGGTGCTGTAACAAAAGCTATCATCGTGCGTACTAAAAAAGAAATCCGCCGTGTAGACGGTTCTTATATCCGTTTCGATGACAATGCTTGTGTATTGCTAAACGCAGCAGGTGAAATCAGAGGAAGCCGTATTTTCGGACCAGTTGCCCGTGAACTTCGCGCAACTAATATGAAAATCGTTTCGTTGGCACCAGAGGTACTATAATCCATAAAACTAAAAAAGCAATGAGTAAATTACATATCAAAAAAGGCGATATAGTTTATGTGAATACTGGTGTCGATAAAGGAAAAACCGGTCGTGTGTTGAGAGTCTTTGTAGAAAAACAACGCGCTATCGTAGAAGGCCTTAACATGGTATCGAAACATACTAAGCCTAATGCTAAAAGTCCTCAAGGAGGAATTGAAAAGAAAGAAGCTGCTATCCATATCTCTAACCTGAACGTAGTAGACCCTAAAACAGGAAAACCTACACGTGTGGGCCGTAAAGAAGTAGATGGTAAGCTAGTACGTTACGCTAAAAAATCAGGGGAGGAAATTAAATAATGAGCAATACAACAACTCTTAAGACTGAATATAAAGACCGTATTGTTGCTTCTTTGATGACAGAATTCGGTTATAAGTCAACAATGCAGGTGCCTGTGTTGAAGAAAATAGTTATCAACCAAGGTCTTGGTCTTGCAGTTGCAGATAAGAAAATTATCGAAACAGCAGTTAACGAAATCTCAACCATCACAGGTCAAAAAGCTGTTGCGACATACTCTAAAAAGGATATCTCTAACTTTAAGTTGCGTCGTAAGATGCCGATTGGCGTAATGGTAACATTGCGTAACGAAAAGATGTATGAATTCCTTGAAAGACTTGTACGTGTAGCACTTCCTCGTATTCGTGACTTTAAAGGTATCGAAAGTAAGCTTGACGGACGTGGAAACTATACACTAGGTATCGAAGAGCAAATTATCTTCCCGGAAATTAATATCGACAACATTAGCCGTATTTTGGGAATGAATATTACCTTTGTAACTTCTGCAAAAACAGATGAAGAAGGTTATGCTTTACTTAGAGAGTTCGGATTACCATTTAAAAACGCAAAAAAAGAATTGATATAAGATGGCAAAAGAATCAATGAAAGCTCGCGAGGTAAAAAGAGCTAAACTGGTTGCTAAATTTGCAGCTAAAAGAGCGCAGTTGAAAGCCGATGGCGATTACGAAGCGCTACAAGCTCTACCTAAGAATGCTTCACCTGTACGTCTGCACAATCGTTGCAGCCTTACAGGTCGTCCAAAAGGGTATATTCGCCAGTTTGGAATTTCCCGTATCCAATTTAGGGAAATGGCTTCTAAGGGGTTAATACCGGGAGTTAAAAAAGCAAGTTGGTAAGAAATTATTTTAGTATAGAATTAAATATTGTTCCGGTTGCGGAATTAATTTAAATCAATTTAAACATGACAGATCCAATAGCAGATTATTTGACGCGTGTTAGAAACGCTATCATGGCTGGACACAGAGTTGTAGAAATTCCGGCGTCAAATTTGAAGAGAGAAATTACAAAAATTCTCATGGAAAAGGGCTACATCCTTAATTATAAGTTTGTAGACGAGGGTCCTCAAGGTTCAATTAAGATTGCCTTGAAGTATGATCCGGTAAATAAAGTAAACGCGATTAAGAAATTAATCCGCGTATCGTCTCCAGGTCTACGTAAATACGTAGGGTATAAAGAAATGCCTCGTGTCCTTAACGGACTCGGTATAGCTGTAGTATCTACCTCTAAAGGAGTGATGACAGACAAGGAAGCTCGCGAACTGAAAGTTGGTGGCGAAGTAATGTGTTATGTTTATTAATTAAGAGGGAGGATAGAAAGTTATGTCAAGAATAGGAAAATTACCCGTAAATCTTCCGGCCGGAGTAACAGTTACTGTTGGCAAGGATAACGTAATTACAGTAAAAGGACCTAAAGGGGAACTATCGCAAGAAATTAATTCTGATATCAAAGTCTCTGTTGAAGACGGATTGTTGTCTGTGACACGTCCTTCTGATGATAGAATTCATCGTGCGTTACATGGTCTTTACAGATCATTGATTAACAACATGGTTATTGGCGTTTCTGAAGGATATCGCAAAGAGTTGGAATTAGTAGGGGTTGGTTATCGTGCATCAAATGCAGATCAGCTTTTGGAATTATCTTTAGGATTTACACACAACATCCACATGATGTTGCCTCCTGAAGTGAAACTGGAAACTAAATCGGAGAGAAACAAAAACCCTCTAATTATACTAGAATCTTGTGATAAACAGCTGATTGGTCAGATTTGTGCAAAAATCCGCTCATTCCGTAAACCGGAACCTTACAAAGGTAAAGGTATACGCTTTGTTGGTGAGGTTATCCGTCGCAAGTCAGGTAAGGCCGCAGGTAAATAATTCATAAACTGTAGTAATCATGGTAACAAAGACAGAAAGAAGAAATAAAATAAAGATGCGTGTACGTGGCAAGATCCACGGAACAAGTGAACGTCCACGCCTGACTGTATTCAGAAGCAACAAGCAAATTTATGCGCAAGTTATCGACGATTTGACAGGTAAAACTTTGGCGGCAGCATCTTCTCTGAAAATATCAGAGAAAGCTCCTAAAAAAGAAATAGCTGCTAAAGTTGGTGAACTTATCGCTAAAAGTGCTCAGGAAGCTGGTATTACAACTGTGGTATTCGACCGTAACGGTTACCTGTATCATGGTAGAATTAAAGAATTGGCAGATGCTGCCCGTAACGGTGGACTTAAATTTTAATAGAAATGGCAGGAGTTAACAATAGAGTAAAATCGACAAACGACATCGAGCTAAAAGATAGACTAGTAGCTATCAACCGTGTTACTAAAGTAACAAAGGGAGGTCGTACATTCAGCTTTGCCGCTATCGTAGTTGTTGGTAATGAAGATGGTATCGTAGGCTGGGGCCTAGGTAAAGCGGGTGAAGTAACTACAGCCATTGCTAAAGGAGTTGAAGCTGCAAAGAAAAACCTTATCAAAGTTCCAATTCTTAAAGGAACAGTTCCTCACGAGCAAATCGCTCGTTTCGGTGGATCTGAAGTTATGCTTCGTCCTGCTGCTCCCGGTACAGGGGTTAAGGCAGGGGGTGCGATGCGTGCCGTACTTGAGAGTGTAGGAGTAACAGATGTATTGGCTAAGTCGAAAGGTTCGTCTAACCCTCACAACCTTGTGAAGGCTACTATCGAAGCTTTGGGCGAATTGAGAGATGCTTACACTGTAGCTCAGAATAGAGGTATTTCTATGGAAAAAGTGTTTAAAGGTTAATTTGCAAAGAAAAAACTATTATGGCAAAAATTAAAATTAAACAAGTAAAGAGCAGAATCAAATGTCCTAAAGACCAAAAGATGACATTAGACGCTTTGGGTCTTAGAAAGTTGAATCGTGTTGTAGAGCATGAAGACACACCGTCTATCAGAGGTATGATCAACAAGGTGAGCCATCTGGTTTCTGTTGTCGAGTAATTTAGTTTAGTAAGATAAAAAAATATAAAATATGAGTTTATCAAATATGAGACCTGCTGAAGGATCAACTAAAACCGGAAAGAGAATCGGACGTGGTACCGGATCTGGTTTAGGTGGTACTTCCACAAGAGGTCATAAAGGAGCTAAGTCCAGATCAGGTTATTCCAGAAAGTTTGGATTCGAAGGAGGTCAGATGCCGATTCAACGTCGTTTGCCTAAATTCGGTTTCAAAAACATTAACCGTGTTGAATACAAAGCTATCAACCTGGATGTTTTACAACGTTTAGCTGATGCTAAGAAACTTACTAAGATCGATGTTCAAACATTGATCGAAGCCGGTTTCCTATCAGGTAATCAATTAGTAAAGATACTTGGAAACGGAGCCCTTACAGCTAAAGTTGATGTAGAAGCACATGCCTTCTCTAAGTCAGCAGAAGCAGCTATTGAGGCTATAGGTGGAACAGTAACAAAACTGAAGTAAGATGGGATTGGTAAAAACACTGGAAAATATATGGAAGATTGAGGACCTTAGAAAAAGGCTCCTCATCACCTTCTTTTTCGTAGTGATCTATCGCTTCGGAGTTCACATCATCCTTCCCGGAGTAGATCCTCAGCAGCTTGCAAACTTGCATTCGATGACTGCCGGAGGTTTGCTCGGAATATTGGATATGTTCTCGGGAGGTGCATTTGCCAATGCGTCGATCTTTGCATTAGGTATCATGCCTTATATCTCGGCATCAATCGTTATCCAATTGTTGGGTATCGCGATACCATATTTCCAAAAGTTGCAGAGAGAAGGCGAAAGCGGACGTACCAAGATGAACCAATATACACGTTATCTGACAGTGGCAATCCTTGTATTCCAAGGACCTGCATACCTGTTGGGAGCGTTAGGACCTGCAGCCCCTTCTTCATGGGATTTTCTTATTCCTTCTACAATTATCCTTGCGGGAGGTAGTATGTTTGTTCTATGGTTAGGAGAGCGTATCACAGATAAAGGTATAGGTAATGGTGTTTCTTTCATTATCCTTGTGGGTATCATATCACGTCTTCCTCATGCGCTGATCGGTGAATTTACTTCACGATTGAGCAACCCTGCGGGAGGATTGGTTATGTTTTTGGCAGAAATAGTATTTTTGTTACTGGTTGTTTGCGGAGCAATATTACTGGTACAAGGTACTCGCCGTATACCGGTTCAATATGCTAAGAGAGTAGTGGGTAACAAACAATATGGCGGAGCTCGTCAGTATATTCCACTTAAGGTAAATGCAGCGAACGTAATGCCTATCATCTTTGCTCAGGCAATAATGATGGTGCCTGTTATGTTTGCAGGATTCTCTACCGATAAAACAGGTTTTCTAGGGTCTTTTACCGATCATACAAGTGTAGTATACAATGTTGTACTTGCCGTACTTATTATTGCTTTCACATGGTTCTATACTGCTGTTACCATCAATCCGGTGCAGATGGCAGATGAACTGAAGCGCAACAATGGTTTCATTCCGGGTATCAAACCGGGCAAAAAGACAGCAGACTATATCGACTCGATAATGTCCCGTATAACATTCCCGGGATCATTATTCTTGGCGTTGGTTGCTATCATGCCTGCATTTGCAAGTACTTTTGGAGTAAGCCGTGAGTTTTCTCAATTCTTTGGGGGAACATCGTTGCTGATTCTTGTGGGAGTTGTTTTGGATACACTGCAACAAATTGAGAGCCACCTATTGATGAGACATTACGATGGCTTATTGAAATCTGGTAGAATCAAAGGACGTTCGGGTTCGATCGCAGCTTATTAAGGAGGTTTATAAATGATATTCCTGAAAACAGACGAAGAAATTGAATTGATGCGTGAAGCTAACCGCCTGGTGGGTATGACCCTGGGCGAGGTAGCTAAACATATTAAGCCGGGGGTAACTCCTGCTCAGTTAGATAAAATTGCTAAAGAATTTATATACGATCACGGAGCAATCCCTTCTTTCTTAGGATACAAGGGTGCTCCGGGAACCGTAGATTTTCCGGGTGCTATATGTGCTTCGGTAAACGATCAGGTGGTACACGGTTTCCCTACTGATTATATTCTTAAAGATGGAGATGTGATCTCTGTTGATTGCGGTACTGAGAAGAACGGATTTTGTGGCGATTCGGCCTATACATTTTGTGTAGGAGAAGTTGCGGAAGATGTGAAAGCTTTGTTGCGGACAACAAAAGAATCTCTTTATCTGGGTATAGAAAAAGCTGTAGAAGGTAATCGTATAGGAGATATCGGTGAGGCTGTGCAGACATATTGCGAGAAACGTGGCTATTCGGTCGTTCGCGAACTGGTTGGACATGGTATAGGTCGCAAGATGCACGAAGCACCCGAGGTTCCTAACTATGGTAAACGAGGTACAGGCCCTTTGTTGAAAAAAGGTATGTGCATCGCCATAGAACCGATGATTAATATGGGAAGCAAGAATGTCGTTTTCGAAAATGATGGGTGGACTATAAGAACTCGTGACCGTAAACCTTCGGCTCACTTTGAGCACACAGTCGCTATTCGTCAGGGAAAAGCAGACATATTATCTACATTTGAATTTGTAGAAGCTGTTTTAGGAAGTAACGCAATTTAAAAAACCTTTTATTTATTTATGGCTAAACAATCGGCAATAGAACAAGACGGAGTTATAGTTGAAGCACTATCAAACGCTATGTTTCGTGTAGAACTCGAAAACGGTCACGAAATCACAGCACATATCTCAGGAAAGATGCGTATGCATTACATTAAAATACTTCCCGGAGATAAGGTACGTGTAGAGATGTCTCCTTATGATTTAACAAAAGGACGGATTTCATTCAGATACAAATAAAAAAAACATAAGATATGAAAGTAAGAGCATCAATTAAGAAGCGTACTGCTGACTGCAAGATTGTCAGAAGAAAAGGTCGCTTATACGTGATAAACAAAAAAAATCCTAAGTTCAAACAACGTCAGGGATAATTTATTAATTTTGCAAATTAATCTAAAAAATATATGGCAATAAGAATAGTTGGGGTCGATTTACCACAAAATAAGAGAGGCGAGATTGCCTTGACATACATTTATGGTATCGGACGTAGCTCTGCTAACAAAATCCTTGCTGAAGCAGGTATTGATAAAGATATCAAGGTAAAAGACTGGAACGATGATCAGGCCGGAGCTGTGCGTGAAATCATCGCTGCTCAGTTTAAAGTAGAAGGAGACTTGCGTTCGGAAGTACAACTAAACATCAAGCGATTGATGGATATAGGTTGTTACAGAGGTATCCGTCATCGTATCGGTTTACCATTGAGAGGTCAAAGTACTAAGAACAATGCCCGTACACGTAAGGGTAGAAAGAAAACTGTTGCTAACAAGAAAAAAGCTACAAAATAATTAATTTGATATGGCAAAAAAAACAGTCGCAGCGAAAAAGAGAAATGTTAAGGTGGATGCAATTGGCCAGGCTCATGTGCATTCTTCTTTCAACAATATCATTATATCGCTTACAAACAATGATGGGCAGGTTATCAGCTGGTCATCGGCAGGGAAGATGGGTTTCAGAAGCTCAAAAAAGAACACTCCTTACGCAGCTCAGATGGCAGCACAGGATTGTGCTAAAGTAGCATTTGACCTTGGACTAAGAAAGGTGAAAGTATACGTAAAAGGACCGGGCAACGGACGTGAGTCTGCTATCCGTACTATCCATGCAGCAGGAATAGAAGTAACAGAAATCGTTGACGTTACTCCACTTCCTCATAATGGATGTCGTCCTCCAAAACACAGAAGAGTTTAATCAAAATTTAAAATTTGGAACTTAAATTGTGATTTTGATTGCAAGTTTACCCTCTCTGTAATCGCGGCTGCACAATTTCAGCTTTCATCAATTATTAATTAGAAAAGAAATGGCAAGATATACTGGACCAAAATCAAAAATCGCCCGTAAATTCGGAGAGCCAATATTCGGACCTGATAAAGTTCTCTCAAAAAAGAACTATCCTCCGGGACAACATGGTAACGGAAGAAAAAAGAAATCGTCCGAGTACGGTATTCAATTACGTGAAAAGCAAAAAGCAAAATATACATACGGAGTACTCGAAAGACAGTTCCGTAATATGTTTGACAGAGCTCTTGCTTCACGTGGAATCACAGGGGAAGTATTACTTCAGATGTTAGAATCAAGATTAGATAATGTTGTATTCCGTCTAGGAATAGCTCCGACAAGAGCAGCAGCACGTCAGCTTGTTTCTCACCGTCATATTGTAGTAGACGGATCTGTGGTAAATATTCCTTCATATTCACTAAAACCAGGCCAATTGGTAGGTGTTCGCGAAAAATCAAAATCACTTGAAGTAGTAGGCGAAGCACTATCTGGTTTTAACCATAGCAAATACCCTTGGATCGAGTGGGATCAAGCTACGATGACAGGAAAATTCTTACATCTTCCTGAAAGAGCGGATATCCCTGAAAACATTAAAGAACAGTTGATCGTAGAGTTGTATTCTAAAAATTAATTAAATTCATGGCTATATTAGCATTTCAAAAACCGGATAAAGTATTGATGTTAGAAGCGGACGATTTCTTCGGGAAATTCGAATTTCGTCCCTTAGAACCCGGATATGGTATTACCGTTGGTAATGCTTTACGCCGTATTCTGCTTTCATCTCTTGAAGGTTTTGCTATCACTTCTATAAAAATCGACGGTGTCGAACATGAATTTGCAACCGTACCGGGTGTTATAGAAGATGTAACGAATATAATATTGAACTTGAAACAAGTTCGATTCAAGCAAATCGTAGAAGAGATTGAAACAGAAAAGGTAAGTATTACTGTCTCAGGTACCGAAGTATTCAAAGCTGGAGATATAGGGAAGCATCTGTCAGGATTTGAAGTATTAAACCCTGATCTTGTAATTTGTCACCTAGACAAAAGTGCAAGCTTCCAAATAGAATTGAATATTAACAAAGGCCGTGGGTATGTACCTGCTGATGAAAATCGTAGTCTGTCCGACGATGTTAATGTTATAGCTATCGATTCTATTTATACTCCCATCCGTAATGTAAAATATGCGATAGAAAACTATCGTGTAGAGCAGAAAACGGACTATGAGAAATTAGTAATAGAAATAGCAACCGACGGGTCTATTCATCCAAAAGATGCTTTGAAAGAAGCAGCTAAAATCCTTATCCATCACTTTATGTTGTTCTCTGACGAAAAGATTCTTCTTGAACAAAACGAAGTAGATGGTAACGAAGAGTTTGATGAAGAAATCCTTCATATGCGCCAGTTGCTTAAGACTAAGTTATCTGATATGAACCTTTCGGTTCGTGCACTTAACTGTCTGAAGTCAGCAGAAGTGGAAACACTTGGCGAATTGGTTCAGTTCAATAAGAATGACCTTCTTAAATTCAGAAACTTCGGTAAAAAATCGCTTACCGAGCTTGATGAGTTATTGGATAGCCTGAGCCTTTCATTCGGTATGGATATTTCTAAATATAAATTAGATAAAGATTAATAAGCGACATGAGACATAATAAAAAAATTAATCATTTAGGACGTAAAAGTGCACACAGAAATGCGATGTTATCCAATATGTGTACTTCTTTGTTACTTAGTCCTAATAAGCGCATCTTTACGACTGTAGCAAAGGCGAAAGCTTTGAGAAAAGTGGTTGAGCCTATTATTACTAAGTCAAAAGAAGATACAACTCAATCGAGACGTTTGGTTTTTCAGGAACTTCAGAGCAAAGCTGCTGTGACAGAACTGTTCCAAAATATCTCGCAGAAGATAGCCGACCGTCCGGGAGGTTATACACGTATCATCAAGACAGGTAATCGTTTAGGTGACAATGCTTCAATGTGTTTTATCGAATTAGTAGACTATAACGAAAACATGTTGAAAGAGAAGAAAGCTGCATCTAAAGGTAGAACTCGTCGTTCGAAGAAAAAAGAGGATGATGCTCCTGCTGTAGAAGCTAAAGAAACTGCAAAAAAAGCGAAAGCTGAAAAAGCAGAAAAGGTAGAAAAAGCTGAAGAAGCTTTGGAAGTTGCACCAGAAACTTTGCCGGTAGTTGAAGAAGCTACTGCGCCTGAAGCTCCGGTTGCAGAAGAACCTAAAAAAGAAGAAGAGTAAGAAATTACTCTTTTATATAAAATAAAAAAAAGTATCTGGAACCCCAGATACTTTTTTTTATTTTTTAAATCGCAGATTTTAATATGGGCATATTCTAAACTGCGACCTCTTTTTAATATAGTTTTTGTACACTGTGTTTTGTATGAAGGCTGAGAAGTCTCTAAAAAAATATATTATAAAGATGCATTTCTTTTAAAAACGTTGCATATAAATGTTGCGAAAAATAAAATATTTTTCATTCAATTTTATAACTGATTGTTGTATAGTATTTTATTGTGTGTTTGTTTTTTATTTTATTGTAAATTTTGTGGAAAGACTAGCTCCGGTATCGTCTACTACGGTCAAAGTATGCTCTCCTTTTTCCGGAATATATTCTTTTTTGTGAAAGATTTCAGTCTCTCCTATATATTGCCCATCAAGATGCCAGAACACACGGCTCTGAGGATTTCTGTGAGCCAGCTCAAATACAAGTTGTCCGGGAGAGCCATCCAACTGTTTAGGTAGCGAAATAAGGGCATTAGGGAAAGGATAAATAAATTCCATTGGTTTCACATCCGAATCTTTAATGCATTCGGGTGAATAAGGAGGTAGAGAACGATAAGAAGGGTGCTGCTCTTTGTAGTACCATTCCCACGATGGCGGCAGAATGAACCACGATGTATGTATAATACCTCTACTGCCTGCGCAGTTTTCGTAAACCTGATAACGCATATCCTCCGATAGGTGGACAAGTTTATGATATGGGCATGGCTTTGCTTCCAGTCCTTTTTTACAAATCCACATCGTATCTATTTCTGTTTCGGGGCAATTCATGCTTTTCAAGAATCCACTTTCGTGGCATATCTCTGCCCTTACAAGATCTCGATCAGGTCTTTCGAACCAACGGCTTTGCGGTAATGAGCTGAATATGTCGAACATCACCATGCCTGCAGTACGAGCACCTGTTAGCCCGGGACGTCCTTCTCCATCCGAATTTCCAACCCAGACGCCAACTACATATTTGGGATTTACGCCCACAGCCCATCCGTCGCGAAACCCAAAGCTGGTTCCCGTTTTCCATGCTATTTTTTGTATAGATGGTATCGACCGCCAGTCTATTTCTTCGGGGCGGTTCAGGTTTGTCAGTGCGTCGAATGTTTGCCAGATTGCTCCTGCCGAAAATAACGGATTTCTGATACGATCGCCTTTCTCTCCATTATTTTTATTCAGTATATAAGAGGGTTGACCCATTTCATAATATCTGCCGTCTTCGTTATAAAAGTTTAATTGCTGCGCCATACTCAGATACATAGAGCTTATATCCCACAGTTTCCCTTCAGCACCGCCTAATATAAGAGACAGACCATAGTTGTCAGCAGAACGGTTGAGTGTAGTCATCCCCGCTTTTTTTAGCAGGTTATAGAATTTGGGGATGCTATAGTTGCGAAGGGATACTACAAACGGGACATTTAGGGAGCGTGCAAGAGCCTCGGAGGCATAAACGGCTCCATCGTATTGCAAGCTGAAATTCTTGGGCGCAAACCCTCCTATATTGATCGGTATGTCGGGTAGGAGTTGATTGGGGAGTAATTCTCCCTCTTGCAACATAGCACAATAAAGAAAAGGCTTGAGTATACTGCCTGTACTGCGAGGCGCTTGTATAATGTCTACCTGATTGGCGGAGATATCCTTCTCGAAATCAACGTTCCCGCAATAGGCGACAACCTCATTCTTTTCTACATCGAAAACTATTGCTGCTATATTTTTAATTCCATTTTGGGCAAATTCTGCATTCCAGCGGTTAAGGATAGATTCTGTCTGTTCCTGTTGGTATTTATCTATGGTCGTTGTTATATGTTTACCTCCATCCTCTTTGTATATGCGGGTAACCAAGTGCGGTGTTATCTGGGGTAGTGCATAAGGCTGAAAGGGTAAGGGTTCGCCCACTGCCAGTTCGTAGTCTATTTTCTCTATAATACCTCGCTGATGAAGTGTTTCAAGTAACTTGTTTCTTTTGTTCAGAAGCTTATCTCTGTTTTTACCGAAGTGCATCAGGCTCGGAGAATTGGGGAGCACGGCGAGGGTTGCTGCTTCTGCCCATGATAGTGTTGCCGCCTGATGTCCGAAGTATCGCCACGATGCAGCGTCAATTCCTACCACATTTCCTCCCATCGGAGCATGCGATGCATACAGATTGAGTATCTCGTCTTTGGAGTATGAAAATTCGAGTCGTGTAGCCAATATCATCTCTATAAACTTCTCTCCGAATGTACGATTCTCTTTCCGAGACAGACGGATGGTTTGCATGGTGATGGTACTTGCTCCGCTCCTGATTTTTCCGCTGCTGATATTCTGTTTTATAGCACGTGCTATTGCTAAAGGGTTTACTCCCCAATGTGCACGAAAGTGTTGATCTTCGAACTCTATCAAACAGATCTTATATTTTTCAGGGATAGAATCGCTTGTGGGAAAACGCCATTGCTGATCGTCTGCAATACGTGCGCCAAGTAGCTCTTCGTGCCTGTCGGATACAACTGTACTATATGGTACATGGAATAGTGGAGAAGGTAAACAAAATATATACCACACAAGAAGAATGAGACAAATGGGAATCCCTATTTGGTATTTCTTTTTTGCTCCTTTATACTTCTCCCATAAGCGGAAAATAAAAGCTTTGCTCTTTTGTATATATTGTTCAATCATGTATTCTTATAGCATATTTGTGTTCGATGCAATCTTCGCCTTTGCAAACTAGCCGGGTTTCGAAGTCCGGAACTTTAACCATGCCCAACGATTTCATCAACCTGACAGAAGCGATATTTCTTGAATCAGTGATCCCTATTATTTCTTTTACATCTTTATTTTTAAGGAAATAACGAATAAGAATGCTCAATGATTCTCTTGCGAGCCCCATACCCTGATACTCGGGCGAAATATTGCAACCGACTTCTGCTATATTTTCGCTAATCTTGAAAGCGCAATCACCTATCACTTTTCCCTGATACACGATAGCCAAGCCTATCCATTGATCTTCTTCGTCCAAATCAGGATTACAGCATCGGCTGACAAAATCGTGTGCTTGTTCCATGGTAAAAGGTTCCCAATATTGATATTTGGCAACTTCGGGTAACGAGCGATAATTGTATATGGCCTCAGTATCGGTTTTTAAGATTGCTCTTAGTTTTATCCTTTCCGAGTGTAGAGCAAAATTCATTTCTTTCTGATTAAATGTTCTTCGATAAGTTCGGCGGATAACTTAATGAATTTAGAACATCGTTTTTTACCATCGGCAGGTTCGGGTTCTTTCTCCAATTCGAGTAAGAGATTCTGACAGATGACTGATTTGTTTTCTTTCTTAAATTCATTCATTAGGTATTGTGCCTTATCAAATGAATATTGTTTCCCTTCCTGATCGTTGGCTTTTGCCGTTCCTGTCTCCAGCCCGGCTATCATTGTCATGGCGGATACAGCTCCGCACATTTCGCGAGTACCGGCCATTCCGCCTCCGAATGTACAGGATAGTTTCAGAGCTGTTTCAGAATCGATACCATATATATCCGCATAAGCTGTAAAGACAGCTTGAGCGCAATTATAACCGCTGTTGAATAAAGCGATTGCTTTTTCTACTCTGTTTTGCATATCGTTCATTTGTTATTAAGAGTTCGGCTATGTAAATGTACGAAAGAAAAGAAAAAGACGAAATGTTTTCTTATTTTTGTACGTTTTCAGATTTTAAATATGGAAAAAGAATCTCAAGGATTTAGTATATGGAAGATATTGCTCCCTACCTTCATCGGTATAGGAGTTATCATATACATGCTTAGCCGCGAGTTTGATATGTCTGATCTCAAACAGATATCCATTACAGAACATACTGTATTCTGGATATGTATTGCCTTTTGTTTTATGTTGGGGCGTGATATCGGCTTTACAATCCGTTATCGTTATCTTACCGAAAAGCAATTGTCGTGGATGCAATGTATCAAAGTCACTCTTTTGGCTGAATTCGGTTCGGCAATAACACCTTCGGTAGTAGGAGGTTCTACAATGGCTGTTGTTTTCTTGACAAAAGAGAAAATCCCTGTCGGGCGAAGTACGGCAATGGTATTTGTTACGTTGTTGCTCGACGAAATGTACTTTGTTGTTACATTTCCTATTCTACTTCTTTTTATCCCTTTCGATACTTTATTCTCCGATCATTCGGCCCTAGGTAACGGAGTATTAGCTTTGTTTGCAGTGGCTTATCTTATAAAAATGATTCTGTGTACACTGCTGATAATTGGGCTGTTTTTTAGACCTCAGGCAATACGCTGGCTTATTATTAAGTTCTTTCGATTGCCTTTTTTGAGGCGATGGCACAAAAGTGCAGTGAAAGCGGGCGATGATCTCGTTATTAGTTCGAGGGAAATACGAGGAAAAGGCATCTCTTTTTGGTGGCCTCTGATACTCGCTACCATTTTGTCTTGGGGTTCACGATACCTGGTAGTCAATGCTATCTTTATGGCATTCTTTACTGTGCATGACAACCTGCTTATCTTTGCCCGCCAGTTTGTAATGTGGATTATGATGGTAGTAAGTCCTACACCCGGAGGAAGCGGTTTCAGTGAGTTTATCTTTAAAGAATACCTGAGCGAATTTATACCATTAGTAGGGGTTGTGCCGTTGATGATCCTCTTGTGGCGATTGCTTACCTATTATAATTACCTGTTGGTGGGGGCATTGATTGTTCCTCGGTGGGTGAAGAAATCTTTTGGAAAACAACAAGAAAAGGAAGAGAACTAAATCTCTTTACAATATTTATTATTTCAGACTTCACTTTTAGAAAGTTTCAAAATAAACTATTCTTTATTTTTGACTATTTTCGTAAACGAATAACCAATTAAAAAATTATTGTATGAAATTAAAACTAATATTGCTGTCGGCGTTCTTTATTTCTATACTTACTGCAAATGCACAATCTGTGGTTGGTAAATGGAAAACATTTGATGATGAAACCAAAGAAGCTAAATCGATTGTAGAAATCACCGAACGTGGCGGTAAAATCTATGGAAAAGTGATCGAGATACTCAATCCTGCCAAGAAAGATATAAAGTGTAAAGATTGTTCGGGGGCTGATAAAGACAAGCCGGTTCTTGGTCTTGAGATTCTAAAAGGCTTATCTAAAGATGGTAAAGAATATAGTGATGGAAAGATACTAGACCCATCGAATGGCAAACTGTACAAATGTACCGTATCGCTTGACGGAAACGATAAACTGAAAGTAAGAGGCTATGTAGGTATTTCAGCTTTTGGAAGAACACAGGTCTGGACAAGAGTGAAGTAAATCTACGAAGTTGCTAATCTGTGAAAAACCCAATTTTTGTATTAGCTCCCGATTCGTTTAAAGGTTCCATGACAGCCAAGCAAGTGTGTGATGCGATGGAAATAGGTATAAAAAGAATCTACCCTGAAGCAATATGCATCAAAATACCAATGGCAGATGGAGGAGAGGGAACTGTGCAATCTTTGGTAGATGCTACCGACGGTAAGATATATGAAGAGCCTGTAACGGGTCCGTTGGGATCGGCAGTCTCTGCTAAATATGGAATTCTGGGTGATGGATCTACTGCCGTTATTGAGATGGCTTCGGCAAGTGGGCTTTACCTGATAGATAAGGGTAGGCGCAATCCACTTTTGACCACTACATACGGCACAGGTGAGTTGGTTAAGGCATGTCTCAACAGAGGTGTAACTAAAATAATATTGGGAATAGGAGGTAGCGCTACTAACGATGGTGGCGCAGGCTTCGCCCAAGCGTTAGGAGTCAGATTTCTTGATAAGGAAAATAGAGATCTGCCGTTTGGCGGATTAGCTCTCCGAGAATTGGATAAGATAGACGTCTCATCTATAGATATGCGATTACAAGATATCAATATTGAGGTAGCCTGTGATGTATCCAATCCTTTGTGTGGAGAAAACGGAGCCTCTTTTGTTTTCGCACCGCAGAAAGGAGCTACTGCGGAAATGGTAAGTGTGCTGGACGATGCCTTGCTACAGTATGCAGAAGTGATTAAAAATCAACTGGGCAGAGAAGTGAAAGATGTACCGGGAGCCGGTGCTGCCGGAGGTCTCGGAGCCGGATTGCTAACGTTTACAAATGCACGTTTGCAGAAAGGCATCGATATTGTAATAGACTATACTAATCTTAAAGCTGCGATAAAAAAGGCTGATGTGGTATTTACCGGTGAAGGTAAAATAGATTCTCAGACCCAATATGGGAAAACACCTTATGGTGTCGCTCAACTAGCACGAGCGGAAGGGAAAAAAGTAATAGCTATTGCAGGAGATCTGGAAAAAGGAGCACAGGAGTTATATACTTCTGTCTTTGACTTTATAATTCCCATTAAACCTGAAAGTGTTTCCCTGGAGGAATCGATGAAAAGAGGAGAGGAGTATGTAGAGCAGGCTATTGCAAACTTCTTGACGAAGCATGAACTATAATTATTGACTAAAATATTATGAAAAAACAAGCTGTTTTATTTTTACTTGCAATCTTTGCTTTGTGTTCTGTACAGGCTCAGACTGTGGATACAATTGAGGTATTCAGTCCTAAAATGAACCGAAGTATAAAAAATGTAATAATTCTTCCTGATGGATATAAGAAGGATGGTACGGTTAAATATCCTGTGCTGTATCTTCTGCATGGCTACTCGGGACGTTATGATTCGTGGGTGTCGCTCAAACCAACACTACCACAAGATGCTACCCGATTGGGGATGATCGTTGTTTGCCCCGATGGACAGAATAGTTGGTATTGGGATAGCCCTATCGATCCTAAATTTCAGTTTGAGACCTATGTGAGCAAAGAATTGGTGCAGTATATCGACCAAAATTATAAAACAATTACTTCTCCCAAAGGCCGTGCGATAACAGGGCTTAGCATGGGTGGTCATGGAGGTTTGTGGCTAGGTATAAACCATCCCGATGTTTTTGGTGCATGCGGGTCGATGAGCGGAGGTGTGGATATACGTCCTTTTCCAAACAACTGGGATATGAAACTGCGTATAGGTTCGTATAAAGAGAACTCCGAGTTGTGGGATAGCCATACGGTGATCAATCAACTGGATAAGATAGAACCGGGTTCGTTATCTATTATTTTCGATTGCGGAACAGACGACTTCTTCTATCAGGTAAACGAGCAATTGCACAAAGAAATGGTATACCGAAATATCAATCATGATTATATCGTTCGTCCGGGAGGACATACCGGTGAATACTGGAATAACGCAATTGATTATCAAATGCTATTTTTTTATAAGTTTTTTAAGCAGAAATAACTAACTTTACTGTTCTTTGCATCAAATGACTAAATGGAACAGAAAGATGTTATAATCGTAGACCGGCAAGGTATAACCCGTATCGGGATGGAGACGCTGGTAGGTGAGACAAAAAAAGCCTCTTCGGTACTTTTCACGGAAAGTAAATCCGAATTGGTAAGATTGTTGAGCTCTCACCCCGAAGCCGTTGTGATACTGGATTATACCCTGTCTGATTTTATAAGTGTAGATGACTTGCTGAATGTAGGTTATCGTTTTTCGCATGTGAATTGGTTGTTATTCTCCGAAGAACTGAGCTATGAGTTTCTGCGCAGATTGACATCTACAAGTGAAGCCTACAGTATTGTACTCAAGTCGTCGGGGCTCGACGAGATAAATATTGCGCTGGCTCATGTATTAAGGGGTGAACGTTTTATTTGTGCAAGGGTTGCCAACCAATTACTGCAAGCACAGAAAGCACCTACCGATACTGTGGATCATATACTGACCTCTACAGAAAAAGAAATACTGAAAGAAATAGCCATAGGGCGCACCACAAAAGAAATTGCGGCGAATCGCAATCTTAGCTTTCATACCATCATTACCCACCGTAAGAATATCTTCCGCAAGCTGGAAGTAAACAATGTGCACGAAGCAACGAAATATGCGATGCGTGCGGGATTGATTGATATGGCAGAGTATTATATCTGATTGATATTATCCCAATGTTAAATATGCCTATTCTATTCGCAATACTGCTAAGTTAATAGGCTTTGTGACTGCTACTGTTCAGAGAGTAAAAACTGAGTTCAATATTTAGTCAATCAAATATTCATCAAAAAAATCATTAACTCCTGCTGTTTGTGCCATAATAGCTATATATAAATCATCAAGAGCATTGGTATATGGAAATACCCATTCTGTATTATAATCAAAAGTCTCATAAAACTCTAATCTTATATAATCTATCAATTCTGTTCTTTCTTCATCAACAAAATATTTAGTTTTATATCTATATAAGCGTAAATGCTTATTGGATATATTAGTAGTATAAACGTGCCCAATGATTTCTTCATTAGCTCCCAACCCTTTTATTTGAGATATCCGAAAATTTGCGACATGCCATTTTATTCTAGCATCTTTTGTATCTCGTAGTATTTTCTGTATAGTTGCTATTGCTTTATCTTCATTACTATTCATGAGGTAATTTATTTTAATATGTTTTTATCGGTCTCTATATCTTTTAGCAAATCTATGAGATGATTAACATCATTATATACTTCCCAAATATAATCTATGTTAATATATTTCTTATACCACTTTTTCTTTATATCATTAGATTTTATAAATGTTGAGTTATAACCTTTCTGACATTTAGTTATTGCTGTTTGGCATTTTGCTGTATGTACAGAAGGAACTATGGGTAATAACAGGGTTAATACCGATCTTAAATCACTTAACATGTTCTTCACTCTTCTTTCATCTATATTCTCATAACTAGAAATAAACTCTTTGTTAAATGCCTGTAATTTCTTTACAATGTTATCAACCTTATAATTAAATAGTACTTCTGAATTTGCTTTTTTGACAGCCTTTTTGATTGTGCCTGCAAGATATAAAGTTATTATTGATATTACTAAGCCAATAAAAGAAACAATTAAGCCCAATATAGAAATAGTAGTGTCTGTCATATATAGATTGTTTAGAGAAATTCACTTACTTTTTCAATTAATACGGGGACTTGTAATTCTATCCCTTTTTCAACTGCCTTAGTAGTCATTTTTCCTACCCATGTCATTAATTTCTTACCCCAATTCTCTTTCTTTTCATTTATTATAATTTCTCGAACTTCATTCGTGTCACTTTCATCTATTCCCAATTTTTTAAGTTCTTGAATTAGGTTATCTAATTTAGCGTTGTTCTCTGTTGATTGTGTAATATTTTCACCTATAGCAATATTTGAGTTTGTATTATCTCCATAAATTGTTTGATTTATGATAGTTTGGGCTTTTGCCTCATTTTGGATATTATCCTTGTATTCATTCTCTAAATTAGGGAATACCTCATTAAACTCTAATAATGTGTCTAATAACCTTTGCTTTGTAGTGTCGATAACATGTTTAATTTCACTCACTTGAATTCTTCTTTTAGCATTTCTTATTAAAAGCCCCTGTGGAGAGCTTTCTCTCAATTTTTGAACATCAGATTCAGAAAAATAGAAGTACCCAAACTTATGAATATCTTCTTTGCTATAACTTTCTTCTAAAAGAGAAATGCTTTGCATTAAAAACTCTGAATAAAAGTTTTTTAGAGCATCCTCATCTTGCGTAGTATTCTCAAAAGGAACATCATATTTGCCTCTAAATGGGTCTACAATCTCAACAAAAATATCGCAAGAAACAATCCTATATGTTGGGAGTTTACTCTTTTCAGGATATCCATTTAATTCAAAAGATATCCATTCTTTAAATTGCGTATTATTGATTTTATATGCAATAATCTTAGCTCTTGTTAAAGCTTGTGATAATGATATTCTATCAAAAGTTAGATCTCCTATAAGTTGTTTTATCATAGGTGCATTTATGATGGTTATATATGTAAAGATATTAAATGTTTTTATCCAACATAACAATAAGAATTACATTCTTTTTGCCATATCATAAAATAACTATATACTTGTAAAGCATTACTATATAATAACTGTAAACCACTTAGTAAACCAAAACGAAAGAATAAATGCAAAATATTGACAATCAAAAGGAATATAAAGTACTCTTCGTCTGTTTAGGAAATATTTGCCGTTCTCCTGCTGCGGAAGGAATTTTCAAGACGATGGTAAAAGAGCAGGGGTTAAGTGATAAGATTACCGTCGATTCGGCGGGAACGTCAGGATATCATATCGATGAATTGCCCGACTTGCGAATGAGAAAGCATGCAACAAGGAGAGGGTATACGCTGGATTCTTTGTCTCGTAAGTTCACGGTTAATGATTTCGATCGCTTTGATCTTATCTTGGTGATGGACGACAACAATCATCGTGATGTAATGCGACTCGCACCCGACTTGGAATCGGAAAAGAAAGTATACCGTATAATGGATTTTTCGCAAGACTTTGTACACGATCATGTACCCGATCCTTACTATTCGGGCGCTGACGGCTTTGAGCTGGTTCTCGATCTGCTGGAAGACTCTTGCGATGGGCTGCTGAATAAAATGAAGAAAGGTGAATTGTAACTAATTCACCTTATCTATTTGCCCTCCTTCAAAGAAGTTGATTATATTTTTTACCACTTCGTGAGCCATATCCCGCCGTGCGCTATAAGTGCCTGTTCCGGCGTGAGGGGACAGAATGGCATTATCCAATTCCAATAGTTCCGGGAAAATCTTAGGCTCTTTTTCGAACACATCAAGACCGGCCGCATATATTTCTCCTGTTTTCAAGGCTGTGGCAAGAGCTTTCTCGTCTACCAGTTGCCCACGGGCAGTATTGATAAGTATAGCACTGTTTTTCATTTTCTTGAATTCGGCTTCTCCCATCAGGTGATAAGTTTCGGGTGTAGCAGGTGCATTAAGCGATACCACGTCCGACTCTTTGAGGAGTGTGTCGAAATCTACATAAGTAGCATTATACTTATCTTCAATGTCTTTTGGCAGCCTGTTTCTATTATGATAAATGATGTTCATGCCCGATGCTAAGGCTCTGCGTGCAACCGCCTGCCCGATACGCCCCATGCCATATATACCAAGCGTTTGCCCATAAAGCGAAACACCCAAATCTCCATATATACTCCAATCGAGCCTGACGCCTGAGTGCAGCTTGTGATTGTAATAAGCTACTTTACGAGCTGTTGCCATCATCAGGGCAAAGCACAACTCGGCTGTGGGCTCTAGTACCGATTGGGGAGTATTGGTTACGGCAATGCCTTTCGAGGCTGCGTATTCCACATCTATATTGTTATACCCTACACCATAGTTGGCTATCAGTTTTAGGTTTTTTGCCTTATCTATAATCTCTGCATCTGTCTGAAACGAAAAATTAGGGACGAATACGTCTATGTCGGATATCCGTTCCAAAATTTCATCTTTTGTGAACAGCTTGTTTTCGGGGTATATAATGATAAACTTTCCTTCAAGTCCGACAAAATCTTCCCGTTTGAAATTATGCCCCATCAATATCTTTTTCATCTTAATGTTTTTAATCTTTTTTCAAACCAAAATTTCCGTTTGTAATAACTACTGAGTACCCTTTGTTTAGCTCTAACGTCCAACCATTCCCCGATAATTTATATCCATCCATATTAGTCGGGTTTGTTATTGTGATTGTTTTCCAATCCGAACTCACTAATGCTCCATCGGTAACTGTTAATGTGCCCCATTCATCTATAACTCTAACGTTAGGGTATACAGTACCTTTATTTTCAAGAGGCATAATGTTACGAGGGTCGAAGTTTATCCTCATCTTTTCCAATCTTATTTCGAAATGAGGCTGTTCGATAAATTTGGATTTGTATTCTACTATAAGTTTCTGAATTTTTTCTTCGCGGATTATCTCTTCATTTGTAATCTCAGTGCCATTATATGAGTTCGCAATTTGGCTCACTATATCTTTCAAGTTTGAAGGAATTTTCACTTGAAAAGCATCAATAAGAAAATTACTGAGATTGGTATTATCATTTATACTTCTGTTCCACCCTTGCTTCCTCTTATCCAATAAATAACCATAGGCAGGGATCGTCTGATAGGCGAAAGAGCGTACAAAAGTGGGATTTTTCATAGATCTATCAATGTTCTTCACAAAGTGTTCTCCCTTTTGTTTTTCGGGTCTTCCACAACTTGCTTCGCCTGTATATTCGGCAAGACCTTCATTGAGTTCTAGTTTATTTTCCTCGGTATCCGCCCCGGAGAAAAGAGATTGCCTGTATTTTCTGAATATAAATGCATTCGTCACATGCTCATTAATCTGGGATGTTGTCGATGCCGAAACTGCTTTTTTAAGAGCCTCTAATTCTAATCGCAAGTATATACGGCCATCTTTACTGTCAAGATGAGCACAGTCGCCATTACTTTGGCTAAACCCCAGTTTCGGTTGCACAACATGGAACCGTTCATGAAGCAATAAACTTATTCGATCATATTTATTTTCGGGCAAAGGCAGCATCACTGTAGCCCAATCTGTTCCGTTCCATCGGATAGAAGTATTAGCGATATTTTCCTTTTTGGAGAAAATTCCGGTATAGATATGATTGTCTTGTTTTAGTTCGCCTAACGAGTCTTGTACATTCGCATAGATTTCTTTCGTTGCCGGATTAATTAACATTATAGGACCAAAGATATTTTTACCCCAAAGGTTCTTACTTTTCTTTGCAGCAACTTCTGCTTCCTTAAAGTATACATTCACCTCATCGGTGCGTAAAGCCATTTTCTCTTGACCGAAAGAGCCTAGAGAAACAAACATTAAGATGATAAATAATATTCTTCTGCCCATTTTATACAGTAATTAAGTCGTTGGTAAAAATAATGATGTATTTCTTGTATTGAAAGATCTCTGTGTGACACTTTTTACTCTGTAGTGAAAAAAGGAAAATGAGAATGCGAGAGCAATTCCTTTTTATAATTTGCTTTATTTATAAAACACCCGAATCCACCAGTATTTCTCTTATTCGAACCCAATCTATATAGGGTCTATCAGATGTGGGATCATCTAAAACAAGTGGGCAACCCAGAGCCGCATCGTCTATGTAGAGATGCCCATAGGCCTTGGGCGATGATGTCCAAAACCGTTGGGTCGGATTTTTTTGGATGCCATACAAAGGTATGCCATTATCTTCAAACCATTTTACGGCTTCTGTCAGTACGTTTTCTTCAACGATGACCTCCTCGCCATTTATTTTTTTCTTCTTTTTGCGATCGCTGCGCATCGTAAAGAGTATCAGCCGATGCCCCTTATCCGTTAGTTCTTTCAAAACAGGGATTGCGCCAATATCTTTTCCTATATTCGGGAACTCATGTGTTACACATGTCCCGTCAAAATCTATACATATATCCATATTACTTAAAACAGAAATAAAACGCTTTTGTTTACAAATCGAAAAACCCGGATTATAACTAATCCGGGCCTATATCAAAAGAATAATTTTCTGAGAAATTATTACTTGTTTTCAGAAGTTCCGTTTATATCGTCTTCAAGGCCATTTACACCATCTTTGAAGCTTTTTACTCCTTTACCCAATCCTTTCATGAGTTCAGGAATTTTCTTTCCTCCAAACAATAGTAAAACAACAATGGCAATGATGATGATTTCTCCGGTTCCTAAGTTTCCTAAAAATAAAAGAGTGTTCATCTGGCTATTAATTTATATCGTTATACATTTAGATTGCTAAAGTAGTCAGAATAAAATTATTCTTGATAACTTTTTACATCTTTTAAATAAAGGTTTTATTATACTGGGGTAACGAAGTTCGTCGGCTTCTTTTACCGTATACATCATAAAAAACTTACTGCTAATGAAGCTTTCTTTAGATCCGATTTTTTGTCAAATAGAATTATTTGTCTAATTTAGGGTGCTTAAGAACCAGAACTAATTTATTAATATTATGAGAATTATTAAAATTTCTTTTGCTTTGCTCGTTGCTTTGGTAACAAGCGTTAGTATGTTTGCACAATTGCCTGTATCTCTAGGAGTAAAGGCCGGAATGAATTTGTCCGAGTTGCAAAATGTAGATGATGATAATAAGGTTGGTTTCAATATTGGGCTAACTGCTGAGCTTGCATTGCCAAGTAGTTTTTATTTGATGTCGGGACTTGAGTTTACAACGAAAGGGACCAAGGGTAAAAATGTACCAGTTAATGTTTCCGGCACGAAGGATAAAGTTACCTATAATTCGATGTATATTCAATTGCCTATACATGCCGGATATAAACTTGATTTAACACCCGGTACTAAACTCGTATTCCGTGCAGGGCCGTATTTGGCTTATGGAGTAGGGGGAAAAATAAAATCGGATGCAAAACAATTTGAAGATCAGGACTTCTTTGGGGATGATACCAATCGTTTCGATTTTGGAATTGGCGGAGCTGTAGGTGTTGAATTTTTAAATAAAATAAATGTTAGCCTTGGTGCTGATCATGGATTAACCAAAGTATTTAAAGATACTAAAATCAAAAATCGGGCTGCATATATCAGTGTAGGATATAAATTCTGATCCGTTCTATTGTAAGCTTATATAAGAACTATCTGTCTTGATTTACTTTTTGCATTTTCAGCTATAAAGTTTATCTAATAAGAGAGAGTTCTTTGATATAACAGGGTGACAAAAGGTGACACTTTAAAACATGATTAAAAGTGTCACTTTTGTCACTTTTTGATTTTAAGTACTGATATATAGTGAATGTATTTTTTGCTGAATTGTCACTTTTTAGACTTTTATCGACACTTTTTGTGATTTATAGTTGATTCCGGCTTTGCGTGCCTGAGCATGTTGCAGTCTTCTGGGAATATTATAGAGCCTGCCATCTTTTATCAGTCGCGAACCGGTTTGCTTAAACCAGAATGATATGTTATTCGCTATACATAGTTCGTGCAGTTCCATGATCCAGTCGAAATTGCATGGTCGTGCATCTTGACCCGATTCGCCTCCGGCTGTAATATGCTCTACCCATGACCCGATGTAAGGGTTCAGGTCTATCCTTTCCAAGAGAGGTTCGCATATAATCATTTTGTGTTTGATGGGAGCAGCTTTGTAAATAGGCAGCCTGTAGTCGGCTTTGTCCTGATTTTCTACCGTGCAGCAAATGGTGACATTGTCGTAGCCATCGCCCCAGTCGTCGGGAAGCCCTACTGTCAGTCGATCGATGCGTTTGGTTATCATCAGAAAGGTTAGGTCGCTTCGCTCCCGTATCATTCGCCATGCTTCGGGACGCCATTGGTCTGCGTCTTTGTTGAAGAAGTCGGATGTGAAACAGGTGTATACTTCTGTGCCGGATGGTATTTTGTATGCTCCGTTTCTCTTTTTCCGGATGGGCACATCGAAGTTTTTTGTTTGGGTTACAATCGTGCTGTCTATGCCTCGTCTTGCATCACCACGATACACATAGCAGTGTTTGCAACCTTCGCTTATCTTGTGGCAGCCGTGCCACGGATTCCATAGTGCTGACATAATCATTCTTTGTGACTTCAAATATAAGAAAAGCATAGTGAGTTTTTCACTTTATACCAAAAGTTTATATCTTTGTGCACCCATGTAAATTGATTATAAATAACAACCATATAATATGTTCGAAAGTTTAAGTAATAGATTAGAGCGCTCGTTTAAGATACTGAAGGGTGAAGGTAAAATCACCGAGATAAATGTTGCGGAAACCCTAAAGGATGTTCGCCGTGCTTTATTAGATGCCGACGTAAACTATAAGACAGCAAAACAGTTTACCGAGACTGTGAAGGAAAAGGCAATGGGGCAGAATGTGCTTACTGCCGTTAAGCCTGAGCAATTGATGGTGAAAATAGTTCATGACGAACTTGCTGCTTTGATGGGTGGAACTGCTACAGATGTTCATCTGAAAGGCAATCCGGCTGTAATCCTTATGTCGGGTCTTCAGGGTTCGGGTAAGACTACTTTCTCTGGAAAGCTTGCCAAGATGCTGAAGTCTAAGAAGGGTAAGAATCCGTTACTTGTAGCCGGAGACGTTTACCGTCCTGCTGCGATCGAACAGTTGAAGATATTAGGAGAGCAAATCGAAGTTCCTGTATATTGGGAAGAGGGAAGCAAAAATCCGGTACAGATAGCTCAAAATGCAATTAAGCATGCAAAGCAAAATGGCAATGACCTTGTCATCGTCGATACCGCCGGTCGTTTGGCTATCGATGAAGAGATGATGAAAGAGATCACAGCGATTAAAGATGCTGTGAAACCTGACGAGATTCTCTTTGTAGTAGACTCTATGACAGGGCAGGATGCTGTGAACACAGCAAAAGAATTTAATGACAGGCTCAACTTCGACGGGGTAGTGCTTACCAAGCTCGATGGTGATACGCGTGGTGGTGCTGCGCTTTCTATCCGCTCGGTTGTAGACAAGCCGATCAAGTTTGTGGGTACAGGCGAAAAAATGGATGCATTCGATGTATTCCACCCTGAGCGTATGGCAGACCGTATCTTGGGTATGGGTGACATCGTTTCACTCGTAGAAAGAGCACAGGAGCAATACGATGAAGAAGAAGCACGTCGCCTGCAAAAGAAAATAGCGAAGAACCAGTTTGACTTCAACGACTTTATCGGACAGATACAGCAAATCAAAAAGATGGGTAATCTGAAGGATTTGGCGTCTATGATTCCCGGTGTTGGTAAGGCTATTAAAGATATGGATATTGACGATGATGCTTTCAAGAGTATCGAAGCTATTATTTATTCGATGACACCGAAAGAGCGTTCAACACCTGAAATCCTGAACGGAAGCCGTCGTGAGCGTATCGCTAAAGGTAGCGGAACATCTATCCAAGAGGTGAATAAGCTTATCAAGCAGTTTGACCAAACTCGTAAGATGATGAAGATGATGACTCAGATGAAAGGTGGCAAAATGCCGAATATGAGAAGGTAATTCTTTATAGAACGATATATAAAAAGAAAATCCGGATCGTATGATCCGGATTTTCTTTTTTAGTATATAGATGCCTTACAGGCCTTTTTCGCTTAAGTATCTTTCTGCTTCTATCGCAGCTTGACAACCACTTCCGGCGGCTGTAATAGCTTGACGATATATCGGGTCGGCTACGTCTCCTGCGGCAAAAACGCCTTCTACTCCTGTTTTCGGAGTACCTGGTGTTGTGATAATATATCCTACAGGGTCGAGGTTAAGTTGCGCCTTGAATATGTCCGTATTAGGCTTGTGTCCGATAGCAAGGAAGAATCCGTCGATCTTGATATCGAACTTTTCTTCGTTAGGTTCACCTAGGTGTCTTACTACATGTACTCCTTCTACGCCATTTTCGCCAAATAGTCCTGTAGCGTTGCATTCGAATAAGATCTCTATTTTAGGATTTTGCATAGCTCTGTCTTGCATCACCTTCGATGCACGCAGATGTGCTTTACGTACAATAAGATACACTTTCTCGGCTAGTCCTGCCAGATAAATAGCTTCTTCACAAGCAGTGTCACCACCACCAACAACGGCTACAACCTTCTTGCGATAGAAGAATCCGTCGCATGTAGCACACGCAGAAACTCCCATGCCTGCATATTTAGTTTCGTCTGATAGACCTAAGTATTTGGCACTGGCACCTGTTGCTATAATAACAGTATCTGCTTCAATCACCTTTTCGCCGTCGATAGTTACTTTGTGCGGATGAGAAGAGAAGTCTGCCGCTGTAGCTATGCCAAAGCGTATATCAGCGCCAAAGCGTGTAGCTTGTTTTTTTAGGTCTTCCATTAGTTCGGGGCCGGTAATACCTTCAGGGTATCCCGGGAAGTTTTCAACCTCGGTAGTTGTTGTTAATTGTCCTCCGGGTTGTATTCCTTCATATAGTACCGGAGAAAGATTTGCTCTCGACGCATAAATAGCTGCAGTATATCCCGCAGGTCCTGAGCCAATAATGAGGCAACGTACTTTTTCGTTCATGTCTTATATTTTTATATATTTTGTTTATATTTTATACAAAGATATAGAATTTTCTTATATCCTCAAAGGTTATTCGGTTCGTATTTTCTATGTAATGATAAACACAATCTATGTTATCTAAGGTCTACTATTTCTGCACTAGGATAATCTTTCTTATTGAAAGAAAAAGTAGCATCGGAAATATTAGTTCCTGTTTGATAGCTTTTTATAGATAAGATATTTTGTATGCCGGCTTTATCTGTCAGTGTGATCTTTGAGAATACATTGCTGGCTTTATCTATTTGTACCAATATTTTGGTGATGTCTGCATTCTTCTTTTGGGGAATCAGTTCTATTTCCAAAACGGTTTTTCCTCCTGTTCTTTTTTCTCCTTTGTAGGATAGATTATAGCCTTTCTTATAAATGCTGAAAAGCATAGAAGGGCTTATTCCTTGTAGCTCTGCACCTGTAGGATTGCTGATGTTTACCTCTTCAGTATCTTTTACATACACCCATTGTGTTTTACCGTCGAACCAAGTAATAGCATCGGGTATTTCTATCTTGAATTTGTCTCCCTTCATATAAGCCTTACCATCGTAACTATAAACCAGTTTAGCCTTTGTGTCTTTAGAGTCTAAAGTAAAGCTTGCTACGACTCCTCCGGCCTTATTGTATGTTTCGGCGGCTTTATCTAAGATCGAGCGTGCATCTTGTGCAGAAATACTCAACGTGAATACTAACAGTGATATAAGGGAAAGTAACTTTGTTTTCATCTTTTGTTATATTGTTTAGCCTTTTTGACTTTGTTATTCATTAAAGGTTTAAATATTAAACTAGCCTATTCTTTTTTCGGCAGAATGATATTGACCATTAAGGAGGCTTAGCCAAATGAATTTAACTTCTGTTCTAAACTGTATTCGTCAGCAATAAGAACATCACGAGCCTTGCTTCCTTGCGTTGGTCCTACTATCCCTGCTGCTTCCAGTTGATCCATCAGACGACCAGCACGGTTGTATCCGATAGAGAATTTACGCTGTATTAGCGATGTAGATCCTTGCTGGTGAACTACGAGAAGACGTGCAGCCTCTTCAAATAGTGGATCTCGATCGTTGAGGTCGATATTTCCAACTTTGTCTTCGCCCATTTCTCCTATATATTCGGGTAGTTCGAATGCGCTCGAATAACCCTGTTGGTTTCCTATATATTGAGCTATACCTTCTACCTCAGGAGTGTCGACGAAGGCGCACTGGATACGTACAAGGTCGCTGCCCTGTGAGAAGAGCATATCTCCACGTCCGATCAATTGATTGGCACCCGACATATCAAGGATAGTGCGGGAGTCGATCTGCGAAGTGACACGGAAAGCCATACGGGCGGGGAAGTTCGCTTTTATAGTTCCTGTAATGATATTTGTTGTCGGACGCTGTGTTGCGATCACCATGTGCATACCTACGGCACGAGCTTTTTGGGCAATACGGGCGATAGGCATTTCTATCTCTTTTCCGGCAGTCATTATCAGGTCGCCAAACTCGTCGATGATAATAACCAGATAGGGGAGAAAGCGGTGTCCTTTCAATGGGTTTAGTCGGCGTTTGCGGAACTTCTCATTGTATTCTTTTATATTACGTACTCCGGCATTCATAAGCAGCTCATAACGATCATCCATCTCTTTAGTCAGAGAGTTTAGCGTCTGAGTTACTTTGGTAACATCGGTGATAATTGCTTTTTCTGCGTCAGGGAGTTTTGCCAGATAGTGTTTCTCTATTCTTGAATAAATATTGAACTCCACCATCTTTGGGTCAACCAACACCATCTTCATTTCGGCCGGATGCTTTTTGTATAGTAACGAAGTTATTATGGCATTCAAACCTACCGATTTTCCTTGTCCTGTTGCTCCTGCTACCAGTAAGTGAGGCATCTTGCATAGGTCGAACATGAAAATCTCATTCGTGATTGTCTTCCCTAAAGCAACGGGGAGATCGAAAGCACATTCCTGAAACTTGCGAGACGCAATTACAGACTGCATCGATACTATTTGAGGATCTTTGTTCGGAACCTCAATTCCTATTGTGCCTTTGCCCGGCATAGGGGCAATAATACGTATACCCAGAGCCGAGAGGCTAAGAGCTATGTCATCTTCAAGGTTACGGATCTTTGAGATCCGTACACCTGCTTTTGGTACTATTTCGTATAAGGTGATTGTAGGCCCTACTGTTGCTTTGATGGATGTGATCTCGATGCCATAATTTTGTAGGGTCGTGATGATTTTACTCTTGTTGGCATTCTGTTCTTCCATATCCACTCCTTTGCCTGTCATGTCATATATTTTCAGCAATTCTGTAGATGGGAAATGGAAATTGGATAGATCTTTGGTCGGATCGTATTCTTCCATCTCTTCGCCTTCGGGTAAAAAGTCCGGAACATTTTCCGTATTTGTAAGCGGCTGAGGATTTACCGGAGGAGTAAATGTATTTTGTGTAGGAGTAAATTCTTCATCCTCAGGGATAACGATCTCGAAGTCGTTGTCGATCTTCATCGATGTTGCCGGCTTGTCCTTTGTTTTCTTATCCTTTGTTGTAGTTGTAGGCAATATGAAGTCTTCTCCGAAGTCCTCCGTTTCGGGCGATTGATCATCCTCTTTTTTCTTTCTCCTTAGAAAGCTAAACCAGCTTTTCTTTTCTTCAGCCGGAAGCTCTTCTTCATATACCTCATCTTCCTCTTCAATTATATCATCTTCCTCCTGATTAGAGTTTTTTAGTGGGTTCTTAAATAGACCACGGAAGAATTCCATAGAAGCTTTCTTCGTAATGATAAGGAATATAATGAGTAGAAGAATGATAATCATAATAACGCCCGGTATGCCCAATGCGGCTTCCAGTATTCTTTCTACCTCCATTCCGTGAGCACCACCCCAAAGGATGTTGCTTCCGTCGTTTATCAGTCTGGAAATAAAGGCACATGTAATAGAGCCCCACACAAGAGCATAAGCCATAAGTAGGAATGAACGGATAGCCGAAATGTTGACGACACGCATCAGCTTCAAGCCCATCAGGATGAGATATACAGGTATAAGCAAGGAGAATACTCCAAACCAATTGTTTATAAGCTTTTCTGCTACGAATGCACCTACAACGCCTGTCCAGTTGCTTATTTCCTGTTTGTGAGAAATAAGATCAAGAAAAAATTTATTTGTTACCTTGCTTTGGTCGGCAGCACCTGTAAAGAAAAATGATATTTCTCCCAGTAGTATATATGCCCCAAAAAATGAGAGACAGACTCCCAATAAGAATTTTGTACGCTCTTTTTTTATGAATTCGATGAAAGAGGTTCTTTTATCTTGAGTTTTCTTTTTCCTGACTGTTTTTTTTGCCATATAGTGAAGCGGTAAAGCTTTTTATTTTTCTTTTAAGTAGGTTATCTTCGATACAAAGATAACTCTTTTTCAGAAAGATTATCCTTGCTGTTTCTTCTTTTATAAAGATATAAAAAGATAGTAAAATAAAAAGATTTATAAAAAATAGAAATATAATTAAACCTTTTAATGTTTTGCCAGTCACAGAAATCAGTCAAAAATAATTAAAAGGAAAATGAAAAGGAATATCCCCATACTTTTATTTCTATGTGCATTTTTAGGATTGAGTGCACAATCGCAGACCACAGCGATAACAGGAACAGTATTCGACAATGAAATGAAAGAGCCGATAGAGATGGCCAGTATAAGAATCCTAAATGCTAGAGATAGTGCGTATGTAACTGGTACAGTGACGGACGAGAAAGGAAAATTTAGCGTAGGAGTCAGACAAGGACGCTATATTGCTCAAATATCATTTATCGGATATACTGATCAGTACTTCAAAGCAAATGCCCAAAAGTCTGTGTACCTTGGAGATATATACATGAAGGAAGATGCTATTATGCTTGGGGAGGCTGTAGTGGAAGCTAAGGCTATAGAGGTACAAGTGAAAGGCGATACCATAGAATACAATGCCGACTCGTATAAGGCGCAGCAAAGCGACGTGGTAGAAGATATGATAAAACGAATGCCCGGCGCTGAAATAGATGAGAATGGAAAAATAACGATCAACGGAAGAGAAGTAAAGAAATTCCTTGTGGACGGAAAAGAATTTTTCAGCGATGACCCCAAAGTTGCATCTAAAAGTTTGCCCGCTAATATTATAGATAAGCTTCAGGTGCTTGATCGTAAATCTGACATGTCTCAGATGACCGGTTTTGATGATGGTGATGATGAAACCGTTATCAATCTAACGATAAAGAAAGGTATGAAGCAGGGTTTTATGGGCGATACTTATGTCGGCTACGGAAGTAAAAAGCGTTATGAGGCAAATGGGGTATTTAACTACATGCGTGATAATACTCAGGTTACATTGTTAGGAGGATTAAATAATACAAATAATGCCAGTTTCTCAGATTTTGCCTCGAGTGCATTTAGTGGACGAGGCGGAGGACGATTGAGATTCGGAGCGAACAATGGAGTCGCAAAAACACTGAATGGAGGGTTGAACTTTGCTACTGAGTATTCGGACAAGCTAAAATATGGCGGAAATGTTCGGTATGGCTCTGTTGATAATGATGTGTCTAGTATTACAAGCCGAAGATTTACAGGAACGAGCCAAACACAAAACGGGAATTCTCTTGGGAATAATAAAAGTGATAACTTCGGTGCAAATTTTCGCTTCGAATGGACTCCCGATTCATTGACAAAGATCGTTTTCAGACCCAATATTCAATACAATAAGAACATAAATGATCAGACAGCAGAGAGTGAAACTTCATTTGCCGATAGTCCTGAGAGAGACTACAAGGAATCGTCTTGGAATACGGTTGATGGGAAAGGACTTTCTTTGAGTGGTAACCTTGATATCAGTCGTAAGTTGAATAGTCAGGGACGAGTATTGAGTTTCAGCTTTTCGGGAGGTCTGAATAATTCGGATAGCGAAGGTTATGATTACTCTCATTCTATCTATGCAGACCCTCTTAAGAATGATTCGATCAGGGATCAAAAGTCATTGCAAGATGACAAAGGTTATAATTGGCGTGCATTTGTTTCGTATGTAGAGCCTTTGGGTAGAAACAATTTTTTGCAATTAACTTATAATGTACGTAACAATCATTCTGAAACTGACCGCAAGGCATACAATAAAGATGCTGAAGGAAATTATAATGTGATAGCGGAAGAATATACACGCAATGTGAAGAATGATTTCCTTAATCAAAATGTCTCTCTGAATTTTAAATCGATTAGAGAGAAATTTGACTATACATTGGGTGTTGGACTAGAACCATCAAGATCTAAGACCAGTATTTTTCAGCCCGGGCAACCGGAAAAAGATATAAAGCCACGTAATTCGCTGAGTTTTGCTCCTAATGCTCAGTTTAATTATAAATGGGATAGAAGAAACACACTCCGGGTAGATTATAGCGGAAGAACATCGCAGCCTACCACAACCCAGCTGTATGATGGTATTATTTCTCAAAGCGGATTTGATGTTACTTATGGTAATCCCGATTTGAAGCCAAGCTTTCAACATAGTTTGAGAGGACGATATCAGAATTTCAATACAAACAGAAACTCGAACCTATCAGTCTTTACAAATTTCAATTATACGATGGATGCTATCGTAAACGTTTCTACATATAAAGATCAGGGACGTGAAATGACTTATAAGAATGTAGATGGTAATATGGATGGATTTATGGGAGTGACATATAATACTCCTCTGCGAAATAAGAAGTTTTCGATTAATACATTCACAATGGGTAGATATGCTCGCAGCACTACATTTATAAATGCAAAAGAAAATAAGGCGGATACATATAACTTTAGAGAAAATATGACATTGCAGTTTCGCACCGGTTCTCTTGATGATCAGATAAGGACGTTGAGTGATGCTCGCTTTTTGTTGAATATAGGCGGTAACTTCGGATATAACAATATAAAAAATACCATTTCAACCGATCAGGATAGAGAGACATTTAATTATGGAGCGAAGGGTGACTTCACAACTTATTTACCTTTGGGGCTTACTTTGCAATCCGATATTCAATATTCGACGAACTCGGGTTATACCAGCGGATATAAGTTGAACGAGTGGTTGTGGAATGCTTCGTTAACTTATAATATGGACTCGATGCTAAAAGGTATATTTAAAAATAAGTATACAGGAAATGCTCTGTTGCGCTTCAAAATATATGACATCTTACAGCAGAGGAGTAATATAAATATCGATCAAAATGCATTATATATACAGGAGTCCATATCTAATACGATCAACAGCTACTTCATGGTCAATTTTGTATATAAGTTCCAGATATTTGGAAAAGGTACAAAAAGAGAAGATATGGATGGAGGAGATAGAGGCTGGGGAGGTAGAGGCCCCGGAGGTCATCCGGGAGGAGGCCCTATAGTGTTTTAAATACATAAAAAAGAAAATCCGTAATTTAAATATTGCGGATTTTTTGCTTTTATAAATATGGAGCTGTAATCAGTGAAAAATATTGTAATGTGGATTTGGAATAGTTAAAATACCTAGAAATGGTGATTGTAGGATTTTCTTGATTTTTATACCTTCGCGTCGCATCCAGAAACAACAATTTATCTATTCTTATTTTAAACACACTATGAATTTTCTAAAACGTCTTTCTAAACACTTTCTATTGTTTATTCTTCTTCTATTTTTCTCTTCGTTTATACATGCTAACCTGATCAGAACAGATGCCAATATATTTGGCCATGTAGTGAATGCAAAAACAGGTGAGCATATCCAATTTATAAATGTTGTACTGAAAAATACAACAATAGGTGTATCTACCGATGCTACCGGACATTATGCATTAACGAACTTACCCGAAGGAAAGTTTATAGTTGTAACACAGGGAATCGGGTACAAACCGCAGGAAAAAGAAGTTGAACTCAGAAGAGGCAAGTCTATAGAAATTAACTTTGAGGTAGAAGAAGATGCTCTTAATCTTAATGAAGTAGTGGTAACCGCAGGACGTACATCGCAGAAACGTACCGAAGCACCTGTAATTGTGAACACGATAAGTACAAAAATGCTTGAGACCACGCAATCGGTTGTATTAGGTGAAGGACTTAACTTTTGTACAGGTCTGCGTTATGAAAATGATTGTCAGAACTGTGGCTTTTCGCAGGTGAGAATGAATGGGATGGAAGGTCCTTATTCGCAGATATTGATAAACAGCCGTCCTATATTTAGTGGTTTGGCCGGAGTCTATGGGCTTGAACTTATTCCCTCTAATATGCTTGAACGTATCGAGGTAGTCAGAGGTGGCGGATCTGTTTTGTATGGCTCGAATGCAATTGCAGGAACAATAAATCTTATACTTAAAGACCCGAAAACAAATAGCTTCGAAGCGGGGTTAAATACATCTCTTATAGGAATGGGGGTAAGCGGGTCGAATGGCTCTGTAGCAGATTATAACGCTACGTTTAATGCTACATTGGTAACCGAAGATCATAAAACGGGTATCTCTGTTTTCGGAAATATGCGAGATCGTAATATGTTTGACGCAAATGGCGATAGCTTTTCTGAAATAGCACCGATGAAGAATACGGTTATAGGAACTCGTATTTTTTATCGTCCTGCATACAGAAGTAAATTGAGCCTCGACTTTTTTAATATCCGAGAAGAGCGTAAAGGAGGGAATAAACAAGACTATCCCGACCACGAAAGAGATATCTCCGAGTCGGTAAAGCATGATATGATAACCGGGGCATTGACATACGAACAATATTTCAGAGAGAGTGATTTGCTTACGGTATTCGGTTCGGGACAATATCTTGATCGCGATTCTTATTATGGGGCCAAGCAGTCGTTGAGCGACTATGGAAATACAAAGGATAAAACCTATAATATAGGTGCTCAATATAAGCTGTCCGTCAACGATATCTCTACATTAATAGGTGGAGTGGAGCATACCGGCTCGCACCTTACCGACATGAAACTGGGATACCCCGAATATAAACTGAATGACGCAGGTACAGATATCATTGTCACGCATGTGCCGAATCGTATAGTGTCGGATCAAGCTTTGAATATTACAGGAGTTTTTGCACAATATGAGATAAAAGTAGGAAAAGCAAAATTCCTGGCCGGAGCACGTGTAGAGCATTATTCTATCGATGATAAGCAGGCCGATAGTGATAAATCAGGAACGGTAGTTGTGCCCCGGGCAAGTATAATGTATGATATTTCATCATATTTACAAACCCGTATTGGTTTCTCAAGGGGGTATCGTGCTCCGCAAATTTTTGATGAGGATCTTCATATAGAAACATCCGGTTCTCGTCAGGTGATCAACAAAAACGACCCTCATTTAAAACAAGAAAATAGCTCTAGCTTTACATTGTCGTTCGATTTTAATAAAAAAATAGGAGGAATCAATACAAATATTCTGGTAGAAGGGTTTTATAATAAACTGCATAATCCATTCAGAAACGAAATTGGTGAGCCTGATGAAAATGGAACAGTGATTTATACTCGTATCAATTCTAAAGATGGAGCTGCTGTTCAGGGTGTAAACCTAGAGGTGAAGCTTATGCCGTCAGATAAATTAAGTCTCAATGCGGGATTTACTGTTCAGTCGAGCCGATACAAAGTGAGTGATGAAACTTTCGGTGAAAAGAAGTTTTTCCGAACACCTGACGCTTATGGATTTTTAGCGTTGGATTGGGAGTTTGCTCGTAATTTCGGAGTATCTGCAACGGGTAATTATACAGGCAAAATGTTAGTTCCGTATTTTGGCCCTGAAATCGCTAACCCCGAAGCCGGAGAATTGCGCAAGTCAAAAACCTTTTTTGATACAGGAGTTAAATTTCATTATGATATGAGGCTTGCGGGTAATATTACTATAGAGTGGTTTGCAGGAGTGAAAAATATTTTCAATTCATATCAGAATGACTTTGACAAAGGCATCGATCGTGACCCTTCATACATTTATGGGCCTAGCTTGCCACGAACAGCTTTCTTAGGTTTCAAGATAGGGAATTTGCTGTAACGAAATTCCTTCTCTTTATTCTATATAATTAGAGGTAATTAATTATTCTTTTCGAATAAGATATTACCTCTTTTTCAATTTTATAACTTAGGGTGTTTAAGCTTTTTAAATTTTTCATAACATAAGCTTTCTTCAAATCATTAATATAATTTGTTTTACCTTCTATATTTTACAAATAACGATACATCTTATACCAACTAAAAGCTATTATCCTTATTTTTGTATAAAACATACGAATAAAGATATGAAAAGAACTACATTTTTTGTTTGCTTCTTGCTAGCAGCTTCACTTTCTGTATTCTCTCAGGAATATAACTATAAATTCCGCCTTACACTCAAGGATAAAAAAAGCGATTATTCTATTGATAAGCCGGAAGACTTTCTGTCCGCTAAGTCGCTTGAAAGAAGGCAGAAATATAATATAAAGATCGATGAAACCGATCTTCCGATATCTAAAGAGTATATAAAAGCGATTGAAAGTATTGGAGGAAAAGTTGTAGCACAGAGCAAGTGGCAACGAACAGTTGCTGTTCATTGTTCGGATAGTACAATGGTTGATAAGTATAAGGCGTTGCCTTTTGTGTCGGATGCATTGTTTGTATGGAGAGGTAAGCCGGTAGAAAAAATAAAGAAGGATAGTATAATCGCATATCCGGCTGTGGAAACTGTTGTGTTTGGCGATTATTACGCAAGAGGAAAAAACAATATCAAAATTAATAACGGGCAGTTCCTCCATGATGCGGGGTATAAAGGTAAAGGGATGACAATTGCTGTAATCGATGCCGGCTTTAATCATTTACCTCAAATCGCAATGTTAGACAATTTGGATATCAAAGGATACAAAGGATTTGTTTACGAAAATGAAGATATGTTTAATAGAGCCAATCAGCATGGATTAAATGTATTGTCTTGTATTGGAACGAATAAGCCTATGCAGTTTGTGGGAACAGCTCCTGAAGCTAGTTTTTGGTTATTAGGTTCTGAAGATGCTCGCAGTGAGTATCCTATAGAAGAGGATTACTGGGCAGCGGCTATCGAGTTTGCCGATAGTGTTGGCGTTAATGTAGTGAATACATCTCTCGGTTATAATAGTTTCGACTATCCGGCGAAAAGCTATACACATGAAGACCTGACAGGAAGAACGGCTCTTATCTCCCGTGCGGCTGACGCTGCAGCAAAGAAAGGAATATTGGTCGTTATCAGTGCGGGTAATTCTGGAGATTCGGAATGGGAGAAAATAACTCCACCTTCTGATGCCTTCAATATATTGACGGTAGGTGCTGTTCAGAAAGATTCTGTTATAGCTCCGTTTAGCTCAAGAGGCTTGACCGAAGATCTTAGGATAAAACCCGATGTAATGGCTCTTGGGCAAGGAGCAACAGTAGTGGGAGATAATGGGTTGGTTACATATAAAAGTGGAACTTCTTTCTCTTCACCTATCATGTGCGGTATGGTCGCTTGCTTGTGGCAGGCTTTTCCTGCATTGACCAACAAGGAGATAATAGAAGTCGTAAGGCAATCTTCTGATATTTATGATCATCCGAACAAGGACTATGGTTATGGTATTCCCGATATGAAAAAGGCGATGGAAATAGCACAACAGTTGGTTGATAAAAAAACAGCAGTGCAACAGCCAATAAAGAAAGGAAAAAAATGAACCGTCCGGCAATCTCTCTTTATGAATTGAATAATCTCATCAAGGGTGTCTTAAAAGATACACTTCCCGAAGTCTTTTGGATTCGGGCTGAGACAAGTGATGTCCGTGTTAATCAGAATGGACATTGCTACCTCGAGTTCATAGAGAAGGATATAAACGGGCGAGCCCTGATCGCTAAAGCCCGAGGAATGATATGGGCAAATACATTTTATATACTCAAGGCGTATTTCGAGAACACGACAAAACAGACCTTTTCATCGGGACTGAAAGTTCTGGTTCAGGTAAGTGTTGAGTTTCATGAATTATACGGATTCACGCTCACGGTTCACGATATAGATCCCACTTATACATTGGGAGATCAGGCACTCAATAGAGCCGCAATAATAAAACAATTGGAAGAAGACGGAGTTCTTTCCTTAAATAAAGAACTTGAGTTACCTATTCCCACAAATAAGATTGCAATTATATCTTCTCCCACAGCAGCAGGATATGAAGATTTTCTCGATCAATTGGCAAATAATCCTTATGGGTTTGTTTTTTATACCAAGTTATTTCCGGCTCTTATGCAAGGTGAGCGTACCGAAAGCTCTATAATCTCAGCATTGGAGCGTATTTATGAATATCAGGACTGTTTCGATGCCGTAGTTATTATTCGGGGAGGAGGAGCTACTTCGGATTTGAGCAGCTTCGATTCTTACCTTTTGGCGGCAAGCTGTGCACAGTTCCCTTTGCCTGTAATAACAGGAATAGGACATGAACGAGACGATACGGTTCTTGATATTGTAGCCCATACACGTATGAAAACCCCGACTGCTGTTGCAGAATTTTTGATTTCGAATATTGCGGAAACAGCGATGGAATTGGACGAAATGGCTCATGATATTGTTTCTGTTGTTACGCAAAGACTACAGGATGAAGCTGTACGTTTAAGTGTTTTTGAAACAAAAAACACATTCTTACTTAAAGCATGGCTCAAAGAGCAGGATGCAATCTTAGCTTCTGCAAAGAATGTTTTGGTAAGAGGTTTGCAAAGTTCACATAAAGAAAATCAGAATAAGTTGTCTTCATTTCAGGATGTCCTTGTCAGGGAATCGCAGCAATTAAATAAAGAGAGCATAAACAATCTTAGTGTGTTTGAGAATACTTTAAAACGAGTTGCTTTGCAAAAATTTAAGGATGAAAATACGCAATTGGAAATGTATGAGAAACATATTCTTCTTGCCTCTCCCGAAAATATTCTGAAAAAAGGATATACTTTGACTATGAAAGATGGGAAAGTGATAAAACAAAGCAGCGTAGTGAAAAAAGGAGATAAACTGACTACTGTTTTTGCTGATGGAAAGATAAAATCTACTGTAGAATAATTATAACAAAAGATGAGTGTAAATAATAATCCGATACCCTTTTCCTATGCCTTTAGTTTTCAAGAGGGGATGGCGCACATTATACGAAAGTCGGGGACGGGGTTTATTAATAAGTTCGGAGAATTGGTTGTTCCTTGTATCTATGAAATGGCTTTCAGTTATTCCGAAGGCTTGGTAATGGTGCAAAAGAATGGAAAATGCGGATATCTTGATAAAGCCGGTAACGAGGTTATTCCAATAGAGTATGAAGATGCTGATGTTTTTTCGAATGGATTAGCCGGGGTATGCAAGGATGGTAAGTGGGGATTTATCGATAAAAAGGGGATATTGGCAATCCCTTATCTTTACGATCGGATAAACTGCTTTTCGGAAGGCCTCTGTGGTGTTTTTAAGGATGGTAAAGCCGGAATAATTGACAAGCAGGGTAACGAAGTTGTGCCATTTGCCTATGATGATATATTCGAGTTTAGTGAAGGACTTATTTGTGTTTGTAAAGATGATAAGTGTGGATTCATCGATGCTTTGGGCAATGAAGTTATTCCCTTTATATATGATCGCTCGGAAGGTGTAAAATGTAAAGGTAGTCTGATTTGTATCGCTAAAGATAAGAAGTGGGGGGTGATCGACAAGGTTGGTAATGAAATAGTCTCTTTTATATATGACGATATTGCTTCCGAATATTCAGAGGGATTGGCTTATGTCAATTTAAACGGTAGATACGGCTTTATTGATGAAAGAGGAGAGGAAATCATTCCTTTTATATATGAAGATTTATCTACTTTTTCAGAGGGCTTGGCTGCTGCAAAGATGGGTGGTAAATGGGGATTTATAGACAAGGAAAATAAAGTAGTTGTGTCCCTTATTTATGAGAGAGTATATTCTTTTTCCGATGGATTAGCGTTAATTATGGAGAAGGGGCGAAATGCCTATTTTATAGATAAGTTTGGAGAGGTAAATATTGCACTCAAGAGAAGTTATACCCTTCTTGAAAAACTAAAGTTTGCAATACTTACTTTGGCTGTTGCTACGGTTATATATATGCTGATTAAAGCAATCGCCAGTTAATAGAATTGGAATAAAAAGAACAATTGTGTTCGGTTGGTAATAAATGATAGAAATAATTATAATTTGTTCTTGTAACTAATAATGAATTATGGCAAAGAAAGAGCAAACATACGGAGAAGCAATGCAGGAATTACAGGATATTATGGGCAGTATCGAAAATGACGATTTGGATGTAGATATCCTTCTCGAAAAAGTAAAAAAAGCGGCAACCCTTATTAAGTTTTGTAAAGATAAACTGCAAAAGACGAATGTAGAAATACAAAAGATTCTGGACGAAATAGAATGAAAAAAAATGTCATTATAGTAGCCGGAGGAAAAGGGCTGCGCATGGGGAATGATTTGCCGAAACAGTTTATTCCTATCGGCGGTAAACCTGTACTTATGCGTACAATAGAGGCTTTTTATAGGTTTGATCAGGATATAAATATTATTTTGGTGTTGCCTGTCTCTCATCAGGACTATTGGAAAAGCTTGTGTGAAGAATATAACTTTTCGATAGAACATTTAATTGCCAATGGAGGAGAAACTCGTTTCCATTCAGTAAAAAACGGGTTGGCCCTTGTGACTGACGGGTTGGTTGGCGTGCAAGACGGGGTTCGCCCTTTTGGCTCGGTGGAAATGATAAAGCGGTGTTTTGATGCTGCGAGAGAATTCCCTGCCGTTATACCTGTTATAGACTCTACTGATAGTCTCAGGGAAGTTGTTGATGAGGATAAAAGCCGAATTGTTGATCGGTCTAAAATACGGTTGGTACAAACGCCTCAGGTCTTCGATGTGAATCTTCTCAAAAAAACCTATCAGACGGATTTCAAAGAAACATTTACCGATGATGCTTCGGTTGTAGAAGCTATGGGCGTAAATGTGCATCTTGTAAAAGGAGAGGTAACTAATATAAAGATCACTACGCCGTTGGATTTAAAGATCGGCGAGCTAATTATACGTGATAAAGAATAAAGTGTGTATACTTTGTTGCAATAGCTATAATAAATACTTAAAATAATTATCTAATATAAGTGCTTGATGCGCTTCAATAATAGAAAAAAGTAACAACTCAAAACAGTAGAAAAAGTGTCACTTTTGTCACCTTTTCACTAAAAAATAAAATCTATGGAACAGGATATTGATGCTTTATACTACAATGCAGTCGACCTATTGAAGGAAATGATAAGTACTCCGTCTTTCAGTAGAGAGGAGCATAATGTAGCAGAAGTAATAATTTCGTGCATGCGTAAGATGGGATTTACTCCCGATAGAAAGGGAAATAATCTTTGGATTCGGAGTAAGGATTTTGACTCTTCAAAACCTACTATCCTGCTCAATTCGCACATGGATACCGTTCGTCCTGTATCCGGCTGGACAAAAGATCCTTTCTTTCCCGAAGAAGATGGTGACACACTCTATGGATTGGGAAGTAACGATGCGGGAGCCAGCTTGGTGTGCTTGTTGCATGCTTTCTTTATGTTGACTCAAAAGAAACAAGATTATAACCTGATTTTCTTAGCGTCGTGCGAGGAAGAAGTTTCCGGCAATGGCGGAGCGGAGGCTGTTGTTCCCGAACTTCCCCAGATTGCGTTTGGTATTGTGGGTGAACCTACCCAGATGAATCCTGCTATTGCAGAGAAAGGTCTCTTAGTCCTTGATTGTACATCATACGGAAAAGCGGGACATGCAGCCCGTAACGAAGGAGAAAATGCCATTTATAAGGCAATTAAAGATATCGAATGGTTTCGGACGTACGAGTTCCCGCAAACAAGCGATTTGCTTGGGCCTGTAAAGATGACAGTAAGTATGGTGAGTGCAGGAACACAGCATAATGTAGTCCCCGACAAGTGTGACTTTGTTGTAGATGTAAGAAGCAACGAGTTGTATAGCAACGAAGAGCTCTATCATATTATAGATAAGCATACAGACTGTGAGGTAAAACCCCGGTCTTTTCGCCTGAATTCATCGAGAATTTCTCTCGAAAATCCATTTGTTCAACGTGCTATTATCATTGGAAAAACTCCTTATGGATCGCCTACTTTGTCTGATCAAACATTTATGCCTTTCCCTACTTTGAAGATGGGACCCGGAGACTCAGCCCGCTCGCATACAGCAAACGAATATATCCATTTGAGTGAAATAAGGGAGGCTATAGAGCTTTATGTGAAACTGCTTGACGGACTTCGGATTTAACTCTATTCCGCTTCATTTGCTTGGTTCAGCAGGTCTTTCAGTTGCTCCTCGGTATGGTCTACTTGCCTTAAAGGTACTGTCTCAACAACAGCAAGAGATGGATCTATATCATACATCTGTGTGTCTGAAGTTGTTAATCTCTTTACAAGGTTGTAGCATCCTAAGATAATCTGTCTTGAAGGGTTCATGTGTACATTGCGGAATATGCGGTCTACGATCATAAACTTAAAGTCTCCTCGTTTCTCTTTTGCATCTTGCATAGATGGGTATCGAGACGTTAAATCTACAAGTCCTAGTCGTTCCAACTCATTGGTTATTAGGTTTACATATTTGTCTGTGTGTATTCCTAGTTTAAACCCTGCACGGATATTCACACGGAAAATTTTCTTAGGGGCATATATTGTTGTTTCGTAACTGAATTCATAAGGCTCATCCGTTCTTTTTATTCTTACAAACCAGTATGTGTCAGCTCTTTTAGGTGTTCGCTTAAATAGGGAGTAGGCAATCTTGCTCTCCAAAAAGTTCTTATTATTGGCCTTCACTATATACACCAGATGGGTAGCTGCTTTAGGTATGGTTGTGTCGTCACTTATCTTTAATAATTGGCTCACGTAATGCTCATCTACCTGATCATAAACTGTATAGTGACGTTTAATACGGCGCCCGTTATACCATGAATACATCAGAAGTAGTAGTACTCCTGCAATAATGATAGGGATAAATCCTCCGTGTGCAAACTTTTGCATATTTGCAAAGAAGAAGCTGAGTTCTATGATAACGAAGAATAGAGTGAGTGGGATAGTAAACCACAATGGCCTCTTCTTTTTCATAAAATAAAGAAATAGCAAGGCGCTGGTCATCAACATGCTGAGGGTGATAGCAAGACCATAGGCCGCTTCCAGCTTCATCGAAGATTGCATTGTGAGTATGATGATAAGACAAAGTACCATCATCATATAGTTGATGGATGGGATGTATAATTGTCCTTTGATGTTAGTAGGGTATTGTATTTTTACATTCGGCCAGATGTTCAGTGATATAGCCTCACTGATGACGGTGAAAGATCCACTTATCAACGCCTGGCTGGCAATAATTGCCGCTACGGTAGCCATTATTACACCTGTGAGTCTGAACCACTCGGGCATCATAGAGAAGAAGGGATTTACATCAGGGGTTACATGTCCGCTGTTGATAATCCATGCTGCCTGTCCTAAATAGTTGAGTATAAGAGCTGCTTTGACATAGATCCACGAAATGCGTATATTCTTTAATCCACAATGCCCTAAGTCTGAATACAAGGCTTCTGCCCCTGTTGTACATAGAAAGATAGCACCGAGTATAATCATAGCCTGTGGTACTTCTATCAGAAAATGAATGGCATACATGGGATTAAAAGCTCTGAATACAGTTAGGTCGTGCACGACCTGACTTAAACCCATTACGGCCATCATAGTGAACCAGATGATCATCAGTGGCCCAAAGTATCTACCCAAAGAGCCAGTTCCGAAGGGTTGTACCAGAAACAAGATGAGTACTATAGCTACTGTAATAGGTATAACCGGTATGTGCGGAGCTATAGGTTGAAGACCTTCTACGGCAGACATAACGGTCATGGCAGGAGTTATAATACCATCGGCAAGCAATGTAGCTGCACCTATACCTGCGAGGATATAAGCCCAACGGTATTTTTGGCGGATAAGGGCATATAAAGAAAGAATACCACCTTCACCTTTATTATCGGCACGAAGGGTGATGATGACATATTTCAGAGTGGTTTGAATTGTCAAAGTCCATATCACACAAGATATAGCACCGAGAATATATTCCGCATGGCTGTGTTGCCCGGCAGGTAAGGTGTTCAAGATGGCTCTCATCACATATAAAGGCGATGTACCAATATCTCCAAATACGATACCTATTGCTAAAACGACACCTAATGCGCTAAACGGAACTTTGTGATTCTCTTTCATTATTCTAATTCGAAAATTGGGCTAAAAGTACAAGATTATTTAAATATGAGAATAAGATATATTGTTAATTTTACTCCTTTTGGTTTCTATCTGATTATTATATGGCTTTTTAGCACAACTCGACTAAAATTCCTCAAACTGTTCCTGATACAGACTGTAATACTTCCCTTTGAGGTTAAGGAGCTCTGTATGTGTCCCCTGTTCTATTATCTGACCATCATCGAGCACGAGTATTCTGTCTGCATTACGCACTGTAGAAAGTCTGTGTGCTATGATAATGCTCGTACGGCCTTCCATTAGTTTGTCAAGTCCTTTTTGTATAAGCAGTTCGCTTCGGGTATCTATGTTGCTGGTAGCCTCGTCGAGTAAAAGGATAGGAGGGTCAGCAATAGCTGCTCGTGCTATATTCAACAATTGTCGCTGCCCCTGACTGAGATTTGCGCCATCATTCTCCAGCATAGTGTGATATCCTTTTGGTAGACGCTTGATGAACGAATGAGCCGCTGTTAGTTTTGCTGCTTGTATTACTTCTTCATCTGTCGCTTCCGGTCGTCCAAAGCGGATGTTTTCACATACCGTTCCTGTAAATAAATGGGTATCTTGTAGTACGATAGCCATCGACTGTCTAAGGTTTTCTCTTTTTATATTATGTATTGATATTCCATCTATTGTTATTTCTCCCGATTTAATGTCGAAGAAGCGAGGAAGCATATTTAATATAGTTGTCTTTCCTGCGCCTGTTTCTCCCACTAGGGCTATTTTCGTTCCGGGTGTTGCATGCAGTGATACCCCTTTCAGGATTAGCTTGTCTTGTTTGTATCCGAAATAGACATCTTTCATTTCCAGATCACCTTTCACATCATTGAGGCTTATTGCATCCTGAGCGTCTTTTTGTTCGGGAGCCTCATCTATTACCTGAAAGATACGTTCTGCTCCTGCCATTGCCGCTTGTATGCTATTATAAAGGCCGGCAAGCTCATTTATAGGGCGACCAAACTGACGGGAATATTGAAGGAATGCAGCCAATCCACCGACATCAAATCCTCTGAATATAGCAAGTAGCCCGCCCACTATGGTAACAACTACAAAGTTTAAAGTATTAAGGTTCTGCATCACAGGCATCATCATCCCCGAGTAAAATTGTGCTTTTTTTGATTTCTCATTTAGCTTTTGATTCAGTTGTTCGAAGTCTTGTTCCACCTTTTTCTCATAACCGAATACTTTTATAACTTTTTGCCCGCTAATCATTTCTTCTATATACCCGTTTGTGTCTCCCAGTGTATCTTGTTGTGCTTTGAAGTATTTCTTACTTCGAGTTACAATCGTTTTGGCACTAAGGAACATGAGAGGGATGGTAATCAGGGTAGCTAAAGTTAGTATAGGGCTTATATAAATCATAAGTGTGAATATCCCTATCAGCATCAGCGAGCTGGTCAGCATATCCGATAAGCCATCTGTAAGAGCATTGCTCACCTGATCTATGTCATTTGTATATCGGCTCATGATGTCGCCATGCTGATGCGTGTCGAAATACTTGATAGGCAGCTTTTCCATCTTCTTGAACAGATCTGTACGCATACGGGTTACTGCACGTTGACCTATTCTATTTAACAGCCTGTATTGTATATACACAGCGGCTACACCTATCAGATATATAACTCCGAGAATAATGAGTATATGTAGAAGTCCTTCATAGTTGCCCGGAATGATATAATTGTTGATGATAGGGCGTATCATATATGAACCAACAAGGTTGCACCCAATGCTTATAATGATAAGGGAACCGATAACGATCAAGAGTTTTTTATCCTTAGCAAGATATGTCATTATCCTGAAGAAGGTTTTCTTAGCTTCTATCGGCTTGCCGCTCTGTTTATAGGGATCTCCGTGTGCCATATGTTCAGTAGACTATTTGTTGAGAGTTGTATATCTCCTGATACAACTTCGACTTTTCTATTAGTTCATCAGGTTTACCAATAACGTCTATCTCTCCATCCTCCAGTACTATCACTCTATCGGCTGATTGCATTGTATTGATACGTTGTGTTATAATAAAGACAGTTGTATCTTTTAAGAGATTGTTAAGATTATATCTTATTTTCTGTTCGGTTTCCGTGTCCACAGCACTTGTGCTATCATCCAGGATAAGGATTTTGGGCTTACGTAATAGTGCCCGTGCAATACAAATCCGTTGCTTCTGTCCTCCTGATACATTAATACCTCCTCGTCCGAGAAGAGTGTTATACCCATCTGTAAAAGATACGATGAAATCGTGTGCTTGAGCTGCTTTTGCCGCTTCTTCTATTTCCTCTATTGTTGCATCGGGTCGTCCCCAACGGAGATTATCTATAATTGTTCCGGTAAAGAGTTCATTTTTTTGCAGTACCATTCCTATTTCGGCATGCAATTCTTCCAGATTATAATCCTTTACATTAACTCCATCTATGAGAATCTCTCCTGCCGTAACATCGTATAATCGAGGGATGAGCTGAAGCATAGAACTTTTAGCTGAGCCTGTCGCTCCTACTACAGCGATTGTTTCACCTTGTTTTATTTGGAAATTAATATCTTTCAATACATCGTTTTCACCGCCATTATATCGGAAAAAGACATTCCTGAAAATAACTTCTCCTTTTGTAATTTTATGCTTGTTTGATAAACCTTCTTCTGTATTCGTCAGTGATGGTTCTGTTTTTATAACTTCGAGTATACGCTCTGATGAGGCCGAAGCTCTCGCTATATTTACAATCACCATTGAGAGGAACATCAAAGCCATAAGTATTTGCGTCATGTAATTGACAAAAGAAATAAGCTCTCCCACTTTAAGATTGCCCTCTATCGCTTTTGCTCCACCTACCCAAAGGACTACGATAACAGATATATTCATTATAAGTTGCATGACAGGAAATATTGCTATAATAACATTGGATGCATTCACTACCATGTTTTGCAGATCTTCACTTCTTTTCTCAAATTTCTTAGTTTCAAAATCTTCTCTTACAAATGATTTAACGACACGGATGTTGATCAGGTTCTCTCTTACCATGGCATTGAGTTGGTCAATCTTTTGTTGTACTTTCATAAAGAGTGGAAGCCCTTTATACATGATGAGGAAGATGCTAATACTAAGTATAGGTACAACCCCCAACATGATAAAAGCAAGATCGGTATTTATTTTTATAACAAAGAAAAAAGACATAACTAACATTAATGGTGAGCGTAAAAGTAAGCGCATACTCATTAATACAACTTGCTGTATATGACTGATATCGTTTGTTAGGCGGGTGATTAATGAAGCGGAATTAAATCTGTCGATTTCGGTAAAAGAAAGCTGCTGTATTTTCGAAAATAATTTGCTTCTAAGGTCAGTCCCAAATCCGATGGATGCTTGTGAAGATACATATACATTAATGATGCTTACAATAAGCCCCAGGATGGATATTCCCACCATGTATGCTCCAATCTCTGTGATAACGGATAGGTTACGGTGCACAACCCCATCATCTACAATGTTAGCCATAAACCAAGGCTGTATTGTTTCACACAATACGGTGATCAATACAAGAACCGGGCTTATAATCAGGCTTGTTTTGTATTTTTTAAGTATCTGCCAATATATTTTCATATATGTATAATCTGTTAAGGACAGATATTGTTCAATAATTACAATTATTTATTCGCATGGCAAAAATAGGAATAACTTCTTAAACTTATTTAGATTCGAAGAATCTCTTATATGTTATATTGAATAAAATTTATGCTATTTGTTATATATCTGATATATAGATTGTTGTACTCTTTCTTGGATTTCTTGTTTGAGAAATAATTGTGTTAAAAAAATATATTTATGATAGGGTTTTTTAATATCCTCTTGACTATTAGTCATACTAATTAAAGAAATATCATATTTTTGTATATCACACTAAAAATAAATAATAAACATACTATCTATTCATGAAAACGAATAAACGCATCGGGGAGAGGATTCGTGAAATCCGCGAATCGAAATCAATATCTCTTGCTGATATGATAGAGCGTTCGGGCTTAGACGAGAAGCAAGTTGTTACAATAGAAGAGACAGGAGGAATTCCTTCTTTGGCTCCGCTGATAAAGATAGCCCGTGTATTAGGTGTAAGATTGGGTACTTTTCTTGATGACGTGGATGAGACTGGTCCCGTAATATCTCGCAAAGAACAATACAACAAGAGTATAAGCTTTTCTACAAAAGATACTTCCTCTGTTAAACACATGGATTACTACTCTCTGTCTTCTACAAAATCGGGACGACACATGGAGCCATTTGTTATACAGATTGAGCCAATAAAAAAGGGTGTTGATTTTATTCTTTCCACGCATGAAGGTGAAGAATTTATTTATTGTCTCGAAGGTGTTGTTGAGATAAACTATGGCACTGATGTATATTGGCTTGAAGAAGGGGATAGCATTTATTATGATTCTATCGTATCCCACCATGTACATGCCGGAGGTGAAAGTGGAGCTAAGATTTTAGCGGTGATTTATACTCCTTTATGATAATACCTTCAAAAATCATGAAATGCAACTATCGGAAAGAACAATAGGAGAATGGCTCGAATATTGGGCAGAAAAAACTCCCGAAAAAGAATATATAGTATATTCAGATAGAGATCTTCGTTTCACATGGAAAGAGTTTGACGAGCGGGTAAATAATATGGCTAAAGGACTTTTGGCTATAGGCGTTAAGCCCGGTTCTCATGTCGGTATATGGGCTACAAACGTTCCCGACTGGTTGACTTTTTTGTATGCAGGAGCCAAGATTGGAGCGGTTTTGGTGACGATCAATACCAATTATAAGCAGCACGAATTAGAATATATTGTCGATAATGCAGATATAGATACTCTTTGCATTACCGAAGGTGTTTTCGATGGGAGCTACATTGATATGGTTTATGAAATGGCTCCCGAGTTAAAAACTACTCAGCGAGGCTACCTCAATGTAGAGCGTTTCCCTAAATTGAAGAATGTCGTTTTTATCGGGCAGGAAAAGTTCAGAGGAATGTATAATACAGCTGAGATATTATTGTTAGGTAAAAATGTGTCGTGTGATGTCTTAAATAAAACGAAGCGTACCGTAAATTGCCACGATGTAGTGAATATGCAATATACATCAGGTACTACCGGATTCCCTAAGGGAGTGATGCTTACTCATTATAACATTGTAAATAATGGCTTCTTTACAGGCGAGGCTATGCAATTTACAGCAGATGATAAATTATGTGTATGCGTGCCTCTGTTCCATTGTTTTGGTATTGTTTTGGCAACGATGAATTGTCTAACTCATGGTTCTACTCAGGTGATGGTTGAACGTTTCGATCCGTTAGTGGTGTTGGCATCTATACATAAAGAACGATGTACGGCTTTGTACGGTGTGCCGACAATGTTTATTGCAGAGCTGAATCATCCGATGTTCAATTTGTTTGATGTCAGTTCTCTGCGAACAGGAATTATGGCAGGGGCGCTTTGTCCTATAGAGCTAATGCGCCAAGTAACAGAAAAGCTTCATGTAACACATATTACAAGTGTCTACGGGTTGACAGAATCTTCTCCTGGAATGACGCACTCTACCACTGAAGACCCATTTGAAGTACGATGTACGACTGTTGGTAGGGAGTACCCACATACAGAAGTGAAGATTCTAAATCCTGATACTGGCGAAGAGTGTGCTATAGAAGAGCAGGGCGAGATCTGCTGTCGTGGTTATCTTGTGATGAAAGGTTATTATAAGAATGCTGATGCAACAAACGAAGTAATAGACAAAGATGGTTGGTTGCATTCGGGCGATTTGGGGGTAAAAGATAAGAATGGATATTATCGCATTACGGGACGTATTAAAGATATGATAATACGGGGCGGCGAGAATATTTATCCCCGTGAAATAGAAGAATATCTTTATCACATGCAAGGCATAAAGGACATTCAAGTAGCCGGAATACCTTCCGAAAAATATGGAGAAGAAGTAGGCGCTTTCATTATATTGCAAGAGGGGGCAGATCTCCTGCCTGAAGATGTAAAAGCCTTTTGTAGAGGAAAAATAGCTCGCCACAAAATTCCGAAATATATCTTTTTTGTAAACTCTTTTCCTCTAACAGGGAGCGGAAAAATACAGAAATTTAAACTTAAAGATATCGGCCTCAACTTACTGAAGGAGCAAGGAGTGGATGTAATATAAAAAAATAGGCTGGAAATCATTCAGCCTATTTTTTTATATATTAGTATCTCTTATTCTAAATCAAATCCATACGTCCTTCCTTTCTCTGTAGCCGGAACACCCGTTTTCATCCATACAGGCATTGGGTCTCCTTTGAGATAATGATCAAAGAACTGTTGTAGGCGTATACTTAAATCCTTCGAATTTTTGCGTTCTTTCAAATTGTGGGCTTCGTTGTTGTACTGTAACATCCATACAGGTTTCCCCAAACGCCGTAAAGCCATAAAATACTCTATTCCCTGATACCAAGGCACAGCATCATCGTTGTCATTGTGCATAATCAGGAGAGGAGTTTGCACCTTATCCGCAAAGAATATCGGCGAGTTTTCTTTATAAAGTTCGGGAGCTTCCCACATCGTCGCACCTATTCGAGACTGTGTTTGTTCATACTGAAACTGTCTGCTCATTCCACTGCCCCAACGTATACCTCCGTATGCACTAAACATATTTGATACGGGAGCACCCGCACCGGCAGCTTTAAACATATTTGTGCGTGTAATAAGATAAGCTGTTTGATATCCTCCCCAACTTTGCCCTTGTATAGCCATATTGGCTTTGTCTACCCATGTGTTTTTTGCTAATTCTTCAGCACCTGACACAATCGAATTGTAAGCACTTTCACCGGGGTGCCCTGTTGTGTACTGTATGTCGGGCGTAAAAACAATATAACCTCTGCTACAGTAAAACGGTATATTGATAATAGAACGACTTGGAGCAGGAGGGAAGTACTGATACAGTTCGTCCGAATGCTTTTCGTAGAAGTAAATCATCACCGGATATTTCTTGTTCGGGTCGAAATCCTCAGGCTTATATACTATTCCCTGTGTTGGTTTACCATCAAATGTAGTCCATGACATCAATTCGGCAGTTCCCCAGTTGTATTCTCTCATTTGCGGATTTATATCGGAAAGCTTGCTTTCAGTTTTCCATAAATTGCTTGTAAAATATAAATCGGGTGAGGTATTAAAGTTACTTTTCGTATAAGCAAATACTTCTTTATCTTTTGCCTTTACAGGTGTGCTATAAGAGTATTTTGCAATAGTCAGAGGCTTAATATTGTTTTTAGCCAATTCATAAAAGCCATTTTCTTTTGTTGTATTATCAAATGCCGAGAGAAGTAGTTTTTCGTTTGGTTTTATAAACCTGCTTTCGGGATCGGTTTTGATATATCGCAATGTCACTTTTCTTTCTCTGCCTAAACCTTTCGTAATATTCTCAGGAGTTTTTATTCCTGTCGGGTCTAATTTCCAGATATCATACATGTCGTAAACAAGTAAAGCGGCGTCATTCTCCATCCATGCTGCATATCCGTATGGAGAAGGAGCTGTCGGGATGTCGTTTTTCTCATCCCAGAAATTCACATTCAATTGATTTGTCAAACAAACTTCCTTCCCATCTCTTATCGAATAGGCATAGTACTGAAGGGTATTTATATCATACCAAGCCAGAACATTGCCTAGAGGTGAAAGCATAAGCCTGGCTTGTAATCCTGTCTTGATCTGCTTTTTTGTATGATTGTTTAAGTCGAAAAGCCAGATGTCATTCTCCTGATTTGCTCGATAGTCCCATTGAGTCTTTAGTTGATATTTCAGGTCTGAAGTTCCGATAGCATATTGCCCGTTATTTTCGTCAGAAATACTAACATCGGGTATCTCCTCTGTTGCTAATTGATAGAATGTGTTTGATTCCAAATCAATGTAAGACAGGAATGTTTGCTTCTGTTTCTTTTCCAACTGTACAAGCTGCTGAGGTTGGATAAGCGGTTCTTGCCAGTGCCAGATGTCAAGTTTTGCTTTTTCGAAATCGGGAATAGTCGTGTCTTTTGGTAAGATGATAGGAGCTATTCCTAACAACAATCTTTTTTCATTCTTACTGAACAGTGGAGTATAATTATCACTTACAGTCCATTTTTCAGGGACTCCTGCGGTGTTCTTATCTGCAACTATTTTTGCAGAGTCTAAAGTTGGATCAAAGTAGAAAAGTCTATAATCTTTAATTTCCTTTTTCAGGCTATCTGATGTCGCTAAATAAGCCAGCTTATTACCCGATTCGGATAAAGTAAGGTTCTTATAAATTGTTTTATTTATAGAAACCGTATCCTTGTGTAAATTATTCAGGTCGACAAAAAGGACACCCGGTTTATTAACCGTATCTTTTGCTGAAGGCTTCAATATTGTCGCAAAGCTTTTACCATTCCGGCTAAAAATATATTCCGTCGTGTTTTTTATGGTATCTTCTTTCGATGTATAAAGATTGCGGAGTACAAGCGTGAGAGCTTTAGACTCTTTTTTATCTTTAGATTTTAATGTGTCGTCTATTGTATAAGCAATGTAATCGGAAAAGTCTTTTCCTATTTTGAAGCTCTTTACATTCGCAATTTTAGAAACTATAAGTTTGTCCAGCGAAATTAGGGCTAAAGAATCTTTTGGCATCTTTTCATCGGCCGTTTTCTTTATTTTGGCTTGGCGTGTTACTGCATAAGGTGCCTTGATCTGTGCTATTATGTGTTTTTGGTCTGGTGATATCGAGTAGGTATATGCACGTGGAATTTTCAGTTCCTGCTTTGTTTTGAGATTACTAATCAGAAGATAATCATCTCCTTCTTGTTCTTTGACTACGGTCGCCGTATAAATACCGTCATTTGTAATACTAATATTCGATATACTTTTCCACGAATCGTAGACCGTATGATCTAATACTTTCTTTTGTGCATTTCCCTGCAATGCTGATAGTACAGCAATACAGAGAAAGACACATGTTAAATATGTCTTTCTTGTCATAACTATAAGATTTATAATGAACAGAATCAGGCTTCTTCGCCGAATTCCATTAAATATTCTTTGATAAAATCATCCAGATCCCCATCCATCACGGCATTTACATTTGATGTCTGGTAATTTGTCCGGTGATCTTTTACTCGGCGGTCATCAAAAACATAGCTTCGTATCTGAGAACCCCATTCTATTTTTTTCTTGCCTGCCTCTACTTTCGACTGTTCGCGGCTACGTCTTTCCAATTCTAATTCATACAATTGAGATTTCAGTAAGCGTATCGCATTGTCTTTGTTTCCAAACTGAGAGCGGCTTTCTGTGTTTTCGATGACGATTTCTTTTTCTTCACCGGTTTCAGGATCTTTGTATTTATAGTGTAGACGCACACCTGTCTCCACTTTATTTACGTTCTGTCCTCCTGCTCCACTCGAACGGAATGTGTCCCATGTAATGTCAGACAGATTGATGTCAATATCTATAGTGTCGTCGACCAAAGGAACGACAAAGACAGATGCGAACGAAGTCATGCGTTTTCCTTGTGCATTGAATGGAGATACTCGTACCAAACGGTGAACTCCATTTTCGGACTTGAGGTATCCGTATGCATATTCTCCTTCTACCTGCAAGGTTGCTGTTTTTATACCGGCCTCATCGCCGTCTTGCCAGTTGGTTATAGTCGTTTTATACTTCTTGTCTTCACACCAACGTTGATACATGCGAAATAGCATCGAAGCCCAATCTTGTCCTTCGGTACCTCCTGCACCACTGTTTATTTTTAATACAGCTCCTAGTTTGTCTTCTTCACGGCGAAGCATGTTTTTCAATTCGAGATTCTCTATAAGGCTTAGAGCATTTTTATATGCTTCGTCCACCTCTTCTTCGGTAGTAATACCTTCTTTCTGAAAATCGAATGCAAGCTGTAGCTCATCTGTTGAGGCCTTTACTTCATTATAGCCTTCTATCCAGCCTTTCAGCCCACGTATAATTTTCATCTGAGCTTCTGCTGTTTTTGCATTATCCCAAAATCCCGGAGCTTGAGTTCTTAGTTCTTCTTCTTCTAGTTGTATTTTTTTCGCATCGACGTCAAAGATACCTCCTCAGCGCGTCCTCGCGCTCCAACACTTCTTTGAGTTGGTCTGCAGTAATCATAAGATTAATATTTAGTTGTTTTTATGTTTTTAGAGCTGCAAATGTATTAAAAAAACGTGTAAGTGACAATTTGATAAATAAATAATTAGAAAACAAACTCTATGCTACCACGTGAGCGGGATGTTTTTTTATTCGACATATATTCATTTACTTTTCTACTAAAGGATGATGTAATTCATGTATCACACTATTCTGCTTATAAGAGAAAAACTTAAAATGTACGACATATAACATTCGGCTTACAACTTTTGCATACCTTTGTATCAGTTATCAAAAGTAAACAAATGGCAACTCTTCCTATTAGCCCTTATATGATTTTCACTCGCGAACAGTGGGCTGCGTTACGCGACTCCGAGCCGATGACTCTCACCTATGAGGAATTGCTAACTCTACAAGGAATTGACTACGAATTGTCGATAGATGAGGTGGAAGATATTTATCTGCCTCTATCGCGTCTGTTAAGCTATTATGTACATGCACGTGTGAGCCGTCAGTCTGTATTGATGCGATTTCTCAATCAAGGAGTACAGAAGATTCCTTTTATAATAGGTATTGCAGGTAGTGTGTCGGTAGGGAAAAGTACTACTGCTCGTGTTTTGCAAGCATTGCTTAGCCGATGGAAAGAAAACACAAGAGTGTCTTTGGTAACTACAGACGGATTCCTTTATCCGAATGCTACTCTCGAAGAAAAAGGAATAATGCTGAAAAAAGGATTTCCCCAATCATACGATATAAAGCGTCTTCTTCAATTTGTGACAGATATAAAATCAGGAAAAGATCGGGTAGAAGTGCCCAGATATTCTCACTTGGTATACGATATTATCCCTAACGAATATGATATCGTTGAGCAGCCCGACATCTTGATTCTGGAGGGTCTTAATGTATTGCAAAGCGGAATGGATTACCCCAGCGAAAAGCCAAGGATATTTGTATCCGACTTTGTTGACTTTTCTATTTATGTGGATGCAGAAGAACAGTTGCTCGAAGATTGGTATATTTCCCGTTTTATGAAATTCAGACAGGGCGCGTTTACCAACCCCCGGTCTTATTTCAAGAGCTTTTCGGAGCTATCTGAGAAGGAAGCGATGAAAACGGCGAAAACGATTTGGCGAGAGATTAACCGAAAAAATCTGAGAAAAAACATTTTACCGACAAAGGAAAGAGCCAATCTTATACTTCACAAGGGAGAAGGTCATTCTGTTGACTTTGTAAGGTTAAGAAAATAAATAGTAGATTTATTCGGGTTCATCAGTATCGAGACAGAAGGGATGCCCTTCCGGGTCGATCATTGTTCTTGAAGTTTTGTAGTATTGTTCGTTAGCAAGTTTTGCTCCACATTGCATCGCAAATTGTACAGCTTCTTCCAGATTGTCCACATAAAAGTCTAAATGTAGCATTTGCCCTTGTTTTCCTTCTTGCCAAGGCCAGGCAGGAGGAGTATAGTTTTCTACTTCCTGAAAAGCTATCACCATACCGGAGGGAGATGTTATAGCTGCCCAACCATTTGCATGAGGATGGGTGCACTGCCAGTTTAAAATCTTGCTATAAAACTCGGACATAACTCCAGCATCGGCACAATCGATAACAATGTTTACTTTTTTGATTGGGGCTTTGGTTTTCATGTTGCAGAATTAATGAATTATATGTTTGTGTTCCACCAAATAATATCTTATTTAATTTATGAATAAGAATGGAGCGAAAAGGCTATCTTTTATTGATGTATTCTTCGCTCCATCTTGAATGACAAAGGTTATCTTATTTCTTTATTGTAAATCGATGTACAGTTTTGCTTTTGAACGTTTCTCCGGGTCTGAGTATTACACTCGGATACTCCGGTTTGTTGATACTATCCGGAAAATGTTGAGTTTCGAAGCATACCGCTGCACGCATCGGATAACGGTGTCCGTGTTTTCCTTCAAAATTACCTGTCATCCAGTTGCCTGTATATATCTGAACACCCGGCTCTGTAGTCGAAATATTCATTTGAATTCCTGACTTGGGAGAAAAACATTCTACTGCTAAGGCCAATTCATCCTCTTTTTTATCTAATACCATTGTATGGTCGTAGCCTTTCCCGAAATGCAACTGTTCGAAGTCTTCTTCAATTCGTTCTCCGATGGTATGAGGAGTAGTGAAGTCGAACGGAGTTCCTTTTACAGGTTCTGCCTTGCCGTAAGGAATAGCAGTATCGTCGGTTGGAAGATAGTTAGAAGCATGCATGACCAGAATGTGATCGTTTATAGTAGGATCTCCCTCGCCCGAAAGATTGAAATATGAATGATTTGTAAGATTCAAAATGGTTGCCTTGTCTGTTGTGGCTTCGTAGTCTATATCAAACGAATTGTCATCTGTCAATTTATAGATCATTTTTACATTCAGATTACCCGGAAATCCCTCTTCTCCGTCTTTGGATAGATATGTCAGCTCCAGAGTTTGATGATCCGTTTGTTTTGCATCCCATACTACAGCATTAAAACCTTTCAGCCCACCATGTAGGTTATTCGGTCCATTGTTTATTGCCAATTCGTATGTAATGTCATCGAGCGTAAATTTTCCTTTGGCAATGCGGTTTCCTGTTCGTCCGCATACAGCCCCAAAATATGGCTCTTCAGAATTGAGATATTCGTTTAGATTATTATGTCCGAGAACGACATCGGTGAGTTGGCCGTTTTTATCAGGTACGGATAAGGAAACTATTTTTGCTCCGTAATTAATGACGGTTGCTTCCAATCCATTCTTGTTGGATAATACGTACATTTTTACATCTTTACCATCTACTTTCCCGGAGAAGTTTGTTGGACTCAATTTTGATTTGGTTAATTCTGTTTGCATGATATTTTTTTAAGTTATACGAGCTTTTTTATAAATGATAAACACAAATATAAGGCTATTTTTAACAAAAAATATTTTTCTTCCCCTGAATGTGAATCTAACGATATCTAAAAAATAAAATTGCTATACCTACATGTCGAACCTGTATAGTCATCGGTTGGGCGAATCTTGTGATTTTATTATGTTATAGATAACGGCTATCAGAGTTGAGAATAGTCTTAGTCTAATGTCTAATGGAAGTGTTTCAAAGTCTTAAATTAAGCAATAAACCAAAACAAATGGAGTTTTAATAGTGTTTATTCTTTAATTGCAAAGAAGTATTTATTAAAAAAGATAAAAATACTACTATAAGATGTATTTATTTTGTTTCTTTGCAGCGAATTTGGGTGCTTTGTACTCATTCACTAAATACTACTTATTTGTCTTTGTACAATATGTCTGATAAGCATCAGTATAAAACGATATCACTATTTACTACAGGGGTCATTACTACGATTAGTATAACTCTTGTTCTTTTTCTTTTGGGTTTGACTTTTTTGGTAGGATTTACCGCTAAAGGCATAGGTTCGTATCTGAAAGAGAATATGGGCATATCGATAGAGCTTGCCGGAAATGTAGATGATGCTTCTGTCGCGAAGATACAGAAAAACTTGAATGCTAATCCGTATGTTAAGTCTGTCGTGTATATCAGCAAAGATGAGGCGAAAAAACAACTGGTAGAAGATCTTGGTCGTGATCCGGAAGAGGTGTTAGGATATAATCCTGCTCATGCCTATTTCGATGTGTTTATAAAGTCTGACTATGTAAATCCAGACAGTATAAAAAAAGTAGAAGCAAGTCTTAAAGTTCAAAATCTGAAAGGAGCTCAGATAGTAAATAATATCGTTTATAATGAAAGTGATATTATAAATGCAAATTCTAAGCTTTCTTTAATTGGTACTATATTGGCTATACTGGCTGTGATACTTGTGCTCATATCCTTTACGCTGATACGAAGCATTATTCAGCTGAATATATATTCAAAGAGATTTTTGATAAATACAATGCGATTGGTGGGTGCAACAAACTCTTTTATCAGATGGCCTTTTATGTGGCGTATGGTAATTAGTGGCGTTGTTGCTGCTATCTTGGCGAATTTAGCTATTACGGGAGTAATATATTATATTACAAGCATAATTCCTGATATGCTGTCTATTGTGAAAATGTACGAATTGTTGATTGTATATGGGCTTGTCCTTATCTTTGGCATACTTATAGCGGCTTTTGCCACAGCATTTTCGGTGAATAGGTATTTAAGAATGACTACAAATAAACTTTATCACGTTTAAAACATATGGATAAGAAAGATTTTGCTTTTGGCAAGCTAAATTACATCATTTGTGCTGTGTCGGTTGTAATTATTATAATTGGGTTTATCCTGATGACAGGGCCATCTTCCAGCATCGAAGGCGGGTTTGAACCGGACATCTTTAGTGCCAAGAGAATCGTTGTGGCTCCAATGGTGTGTCTTGCAGGGTTCTTACTGATGATTGTCGGAATACTGTATCCTCGTCGTAAGAGTTTAGCTGAGGAGAACAAAGAGCACAACTGATTAATTACAAAACTAATAAATAACGATGAGTATTTTTGAGGCAATTATAATTGCTATTGTAGAAGGGCTTACCGAGTTTCTTCCAGTATCGTCAACCGGGCATATGATTATTGCTCAAAGCCTTTTAGGAATCGAAAGTAGTGAATTTGTAAAGGCTTTCACTGTTATTATACAATTTGGTGCTATTTTGTCTGTGATTGTTTTATACTGGAACCGCTTTTTTCGCTTTAGAAATGATAGATTAAGAGCGGATTTTAAAAATATATTCAGCTATTTGTTTTATAAATTAGAGTTCTATTGGAAGTTGTTGATCGGTTTTGTTCCGGCTGCTTTTTTAGGATTGATCTTTAGTGATAAAATAGATGAATTGCTCGAAAGTGTAACAGTTGTAGCTATCATGTTGGTGCTTGGCGGTATTCTGATGCTGTTTGTAGATAAATGGTTTAATAAGCCGAAAGAAGACTCTCAAGAAATAACATATAAGAATGCGTTTATAATTGGTTTTTTTCAGTGTATAGCTATGATTCCCGGAGTGTCTCGTTCTATGGCTACCATCGTAGGGGGGATGAGTCAGGGTTTGAGTAGAAAAAATGCAGCAGAATTTTCCTTCTTCCTTGCAGTGCCTACAATGGCTGCTGCTACCGGATGGAAAGTGTATAAGCTGATAAAAGCACCCAATGGAGGAGCATTTGATTTTGATTTCAGCATATTATTGGATAATATGACTGTGCTTATAATAGGAAATGTAGTAGCGTTTATCGTAGCGCTGTTGGCTATTAAATTCTTTATAGGATTTGTAACCAAGTATGGATTTAAACTTTTTGGCTGGTATAGAATTGTAGTTGGAGGAATTATTCTAATCCTTATGCTGGCAGGACACGAATTAACAGTATAATGGATTTTATATCAGGAGAGGTCTTATATATAAATAAGCCACTAAATTGGACATCATTCACCCTTGTGCGCAAATTGAGAAACAAATTATGCCGCAAGCTGGGTATTAAGAAATTAAAAGTCGGTCATGCCGGCACTCTAGACCCATTGGCTACGGGTGTTATGATTGTTTGTACAGGGAAAAAGACAAAGTTGATAGAATCGTTTCAATATCAGACTAAAGAATATATTGCAACGATAAAGATTGGAGAAACAACTCCTTCATTTGATTTGGAAACAGCAGTAGATGGAGTCTTCCCCGTAGAACATATAACGCAGGAGCTGGTTGAGGCTAAACTTAAAGATTTTATTGGAGAAATAGAGCAAGTGCCGCCAACATATTCTGCCTGTAAGGTGGATGGAAAAAGGGCATACGAGTTTGCGAGAGAAGGACAGGATGTAGAGTTGAAACCAAAGTTGTTGGTTATAGACGAAATCGAGCTTCTCGACTATTCCTTTCCCGAAATAAGAGTTAGAGTGGTATGTAGCAAGGGTACATACATCAGAGCTTTGGCTCGAGATATTGGAGTTGCGTTAGGCTCAGGTGCACATCTTACCGCACTGGAGCGAACACGAATAGGAGAGGTTACTCTTGATCAGTGTATTGAGGGAAGCCAGATAGAAGAATTTGTGGACGCACTAATTATTGATAAATAATAAATTTAGATAAAGAAACATGAAACTTTCTCAATTCAGATTTGATCTTCCAGAGGAATTGATCGCCACTCATCCGTCAAAGAACAGGGATGAGTCACGCTTGTTGGTTGTCAACCGTAAAACCGGGGATATTGAACACAAAAGTTTTAAGGATATTATTGACTATTTCGACGATAAAGATGTTTTTGTTTTCAACGATACGAAAGTCTTTCCTGCCCGTTTATATGGAAATAAGGAGAAGACCGGAGCTACAATAGAGGTATTCTTGCTGCGTGAGTTAAACGAGGAATTCCATTTGTGGGATGTGCTTGTTGATCCTGCTCGTAAAATACGTATAGGAAATAAATTGTATTTTGGTGACGATGATTCTATGGTTGCCGAAGTTATAGATAATACAACTTCGCGTGGACGTACACTTCGTTTTTTGTATGATGGTCCATCCGAAGAGTTCAGAAAAGCACTTTATGCTCTTGGTGAAACTCCAATCCCTAAATACCTGAACAGAGGTGAAGAACCCGAAGATAAGGATCGCTATCAGACTATATTCGCTAAAAACGAAGGTGCTGTCGTAGCTCCTGCTGCCGGACTTCACTTTAGCCGTGAGTTAATGAAACGCTTAGAAATTAAAGGTGTTCATTTTGCATATATAACTTTGCACTCGGGCTTGGGTAATTATAGAGATATTGACGTAGAAGATCTTACAAAGCATAAAATGGACTCGGAGCAATTGCTTATTACTCAGGAAGCGACAGATATCGTCAACAAAGCAAAAGATGAAGGTCGTAGAGTATGTGCTGTTGGAACTTCGGTGATGAGAGCTGTAGAAACAATAGTGAGTACAGATGGTTACCTGAAAACAAATGAAGGGTGGACAAATAAGTTTATCTTCCCTCCGTATGATTTTGGTATAGCCGACTCTATGGTTACTAATTTTCATTTGCCTCAGTCTACATTATTGATGATGACTGCTGCATTTGGCGGGTATGACCGTATAATGGATATATATGAAATCGCTGTAAAGGAGAAATATAAATTCGGAACTTACGGAGACGCAATGCTTATCATTTGATGATACTCGAAAAAGAAAAAAAGCATAATGTTTATCTGGGACTTGGCTCCAACTTGGGAGACCGAGGAGAAAATCTGGATAATGCAATAGATTATATAGAAGAGCGGATTGGCGAGGTGATCGCCACTTCCGCTTTTTATATTACCGAGCCTGTCGGCTTTGAGTCTGCTAATCAGTTCTTGAATGCTGCATGCAGAGTGGAGACTAAACTTACTCCTATTGAAGTATTACAGGCTACTCAATGGATTGAAAAAGAGATGGGAAGAGATGTTAAGTCTCAGGGAGAAAGATACACCGATCGGATTATAGATATTGATGTCTTGTTATACGAAGATGTAATTCTGGATTCTGCTGATTTGAAATTACCGCACCCTCATATTCACGAAAGGTCTTTTGTTTTATTTCCTCTAGCTGAGATTGCAGGGGAATACATGCATCCGATTCTTCATAAGACAATCAATCAATTAAAGGATGCCATAGTGCCACCGACTTCCATAGCGTAATAAGGGATAGTATTATTGTATTGAAAATATATAAATCAGCAGTTTCATTGTAAACTGCTGATTTTCTTTTTTATGACTTTCTTATAAATTATGACTGAAATCAAAACTTTCTTGATGGTTGTCTATTGCTCATTTGCTGAATGAGAGAAAAATGCAGGGAAGGTAACCGTACTCTCATTATGGTATCTGTCTGAAGCTGTTACTGTATAATAATACCCAAAATCGCCCTCTTTGATTGTAAAAGCATAGCTATTTGTTCGTAGACCTGTTGATAATATATTACCTGCATCATTTGTGTCTACTGGTTCTTTATCTGATACATACACGGTATATGTGTAATCTCCATCTGCTGTTGGCGGATTCCATTTAATGTTTAGCTTGTTGTCTTTGTCTTTAAAGACTTGCAAATCAGTTGGGGAATTGGGGGCAATGTTGTTTAGCCATGTCAGCGGCGGTAGCTTCGCCGGAGTAGGGTAGTAGGTGTGTATAGAGTCTAAAACCCCTTTCAGATTGCTGAGAACATTCGCTGTTCTAAAATATGCTGCTCCGGGGATCTTTTTATCCCGAATGTATTGCATCTGGTTCGTAATATCTTGTAGCGGCCACTTTAATTCATCCATCTGATAAACACCCAGTCCCGGAGCAATAAGCCTTCCGTTACTATTTGCAATCCAGTCGTTAAGGAACGGATAGAAATAATGATCACGGTAATACATCATTGGGAAAAGTAGGTCGTGTTTTCCGCTTTTCAGCCAATGTCCTGCATCCTGAAACACTGTTTCATAAGCTGTCCAGCCATCGTTGGGTGAAACCTCCGGTAGAACTTTGTATCTTCCTAAAGGAGAGCTGCTCACTTGTACCCATTTTTTTAGAGACTTTACCGTATCGTATGCTTCACTGATCAGCTTGTTTATATTTTCCCTACGCCAATCGTATAGATTCATCCCGTTTCCATATTTTCGGTAGGTATCGTCATCGGGAAATTTGCGGGAGTTACTCGGATAGCGGATATAATCGAAATGAATGCCATCTATATCATAATTCTGAACGATCTCCTTCACTATAGATACTATCAGATTGCGTGTTTCGGGCATTCCGGGATCGAGATACCATCTTTCTCCTATAGCTTTGTAATATGAAGGTTTGTTTTGTACTACTGTGGCTTTTCTTCGCCTTCCTTTGCCTGTATATCGCACTGTGGCTTTATCCATAGGATAGGCTATAACCCATGCATGGCATTCCATCCCTCTCTTGTGGCATTCTTCTATAGCGAAGGCCAACGGGTCGAAATTGTCATCATGATTGAAATATGAGCTGAGAGGTTCTATCTTGGAGCGATAAAAAACATATCCTTGAGCTCTTGCCTGAAAGAGTACTGTGTTGAAATTCGCTTCCTGTAATTTATCCAGAATCTTTTTTAATTGTTCTTTCTGAGCCTTGACGCTGGTATGCTGGGTAGGCCAGTCGAGACCCCAGTTTGTTGTTAGCCAAACGGCACGTATTTCGGTAGCAGGAGCTTGAGAAAATATATATATAGGAAGTAGTAAAAGTAGAAATAAGAGGTGGAACGGTTTCATATTTATAATCCGCTAAAGTTTACATTGTTAAATAAAAGCGATGGAATGCGCCAAGAGGAAGTCTCACGGGGATCGTTTCCTGCTTCTGTAAGACTATCCCAAAGAGACAGCATATTTCCGGTTATGTTCATTTCTCCCAATGGAGTTGAAATCTTTCCGTTTTCGATCAAAAAGCCCTCTATTCCAAACGAAAAATCTCCGGTAGTAGGGTTGCTGTTACCGCCGTTGAAGTTGGTGACCCATATCCCTTTCTGTACAGATGCTAAAATGGCATCGAAGTTTCTTTCTCCTAAAGACATTTGAAGAATAGACGGGGAAGATATGGTAGGGGCTACTCTCATTTTCAGAGAATTGTATGTGTCTATGAAATAATTTTGCAGAATACCTTTCTCTATAATCGTTCTATCTTTTGTCTCTACGCCTTCACCATCAAACCATCGGGCACCAAAGGAGCGTTTTAGATGTGGTGTATCGTAAAGTGTAAAGATGTCAGCCGTTATCTTTTCTCTCATTTTGTTCAATAGGAAAGAATTTTTCTGTTGAAGTGCTGTCCCGTACATTGCACTGATAAGTGGAGATAATATACGCGACGAAGTAGTATTGTCTAACAACATGTCATACTTGCCTGATTTTATCTTTTGTTGTCCGATCTTGCGTAATGCTCTGTTGAATGCAATTTTTGCTATCCCATTTTTTTTCAGATCTTCCCAATATACAGCACTGTCGTACCAGAAGGATTCGGCACGAGCGTCACCATCCGTTTTCAGCGATACTTCTACCATCAGGTTGAACGCTGAGTCTACACATTCGGCTTCAAATCCATTACTGGCAATCATATATTCTGCTCCTACGCCATCATCGTATGCCGAGGTGACAGAGATTATACGATTGTCGCTGCCATGTATTTCGTCTACAGACTGCTTTATAAGATTTAACTTCTCACTTGTTGGAATGGACTCAAAGCTTCCGTCACAGAGGTCTAAATCAGTTTCGTCTCCTCTGAAATATCTTTGCTTGTCGGGCAGTTGGCGAAAAGGGTCTTCCGATAAATATTTAGTAGACGTGATACCTTCTTTTATAAAAGACTCTAATCCTGCCTTTTCTATTCGATTTGTAGAAAATGAGCCGTATCTGCCATCTATAAATAATTCTATATAGAGTTTGTTTTCACTGCTTTGGTGAAGTTTATCTAATTGAGTGTTTCTATATTCGAAAGAGTTGTTGTTTGCCGTGATAACTGAAACCCGAGCTCCTTGGCATCCATTAGCCAGAGCCAGTTCCATAGACCATTGGGCAATATCTTTGTGTTGCTTACTTATCATATCTTTGTTGTTGTGGATGCAAAAATACACAGATTTAGTGTAAAAAAGAGAAAAAGTTAGAATAGAAACTTTCTAGCTGTACGAATTAACGTTCTCTAACTAAGCTGTTGTAATTCAAACTCTGTACAATGTTTCTGGAGAAAAGATTCTGATTTAATTTCTTAAAGCTTAGTCAAGTTGCAGAGGAGACTTATAGTATGTACTTATAAATAGAGATTGAGGGATATTTATTATAGAATATCAAACTCACAACAATTGTTTTCTCTTATATAATAGAAAAAGCGACACCGAAGTGCCGCTCTTGATGTTTTCACAACGGAATAATCCTTATTGTGATTTG